>JANMYC010000053.1:0-7314 GCA_031381715.1 Saprospiraceae bacterium | reverse complement strand
ATAAAATCTAAGTTAATAATATAAATTTTATTTAAAAATTAAAATAATTATCCCGGTATTGGTAATGGTGACTGCTTTGATTTTTTCATTGTCTCAGTGCATGAATAAAGCGACCCCCTCAGTACAAAAGACAGCAGAAGTAAAAGTAACCACGCACAAAGAGGCGGTTGACTCTTTGATGATTGACTCTACTCAGCCACGTAAACCGTTGATTACAAAGGAGTTAAAAGGTCGAGATGGTTTGGCCGTTTTAACACAAAATAATTTAAGTGATTTGCTCAAGCAAGAATACCCTGCCAATGGATTTTATGGCGATGATAAATATCGCATCGAATTTGTGATTCAAGAAGTGAAAAGAGACGAGCAAGATGCCCGCCTTTATCATGTAAAAGGTAAAAATCGCTATAAAAAGACCATTACATCTTTTTCAGGAACAATACGACTAAAAACGGTGGGCGAGTTGATTGACCCTAATATTGATACAGCTGAAGTAAGTGATTTATATTACGTAAAAATGTATAGTGCCGTCGGCGAATTCGAGCTTAAAGAAGATTCAACGCTTAAAACAAGCGGTATTTTCAAAGGAGCAATTAACCTTGACTTTGCAACTAAAGTGGATGGTACTTCTGAGCTGTGGTTTTTCTCTCCCGAAGCTTCGGCTAAAGGGGCGGGAACAAAATATGAAGGCTCTTGGACAAGCTATAAGAAAGACATGACTAAGCCAGTGGTTTTCGGTGCTGACTTTTTTCAATTTGCGAATACTATTTTGAAAGACTTTTCAATGGGGGAGCGTGAGGTAGAAATTAGTAAGGAATACCGCCACTTAGGTTGGGATAATTTCTGGGAAAATGAAGAATGGTGGGTGGATGCAAAAGATAAAGAGAAACCTAAAATGTAATCAATTTGCGTATAAATTATTTTAAAGGCATTAAAAATAGGTTTAAAATCTATTTAAATGCCTTTTTTAATTTTAATTGATACCCCCCTCAGTATTTTATGATTGGAGAGATAAAATACTGGCTATATTTTTATCAAAAACCGTATTTTTACAAAAAGTAATTTTATCATTTTTATATCAGCTCAAAAATGGCGGAACCCATTACAAAACGGGATTTAAGAAAAATGCCTATGATGCCTTACCACGAAGTGAGGGAAATGCTCAAGACGGGCGATATATTTTTTAGTTCGGGCAGTTATCTTTTTTCGGGCTTTATTCAGAGATTGACCAAAAGCACTTGGAGCCATGTGGCGATGATATATAAAGATGAGGAATTGGGGCGGGTGCTCGTATTGGAAGCTGAGCCATTTTATGGGATTCGGTTGATTCCGCTTTCTAAATATTTAAAAGATTATCAAGGAAAGCGGAAGCCGTACAAAGGGCAAATTGTATTGGCTCGTCTGTCGGGTGAAGTACTTAAAGAACATATCAATCAAGGCATCAGTTTTGGCCTGGATGAGCTCACACGACCGTATGATAACTATGAAATTGTGCGGATTATGATTCGTATTTTACTCCGAATGACTAAAAGGGAGAGGAATCGCCAATATATTTGTAGCGAATTTGTGAGGGCTATTTTAATGAAATCTAGAGTTAATATGCCGTATCAAGATACTTATATCAGCCCTGATAATGTCTGGCAGCATAAGCGGGTGGAGATGATGTGTCGGATTTTGTGAGCGTTTCTCGTATATCGTTTCTCGTATTTCGAAACCCGAAAAAAGACACCCGATATACTATTCCCTTTCAACCAACTTCTTCCTAATCTCCTTATACGTTTTTAAATTCTTTTCATTTAACCCCTCAGTATTGACGTTGATTTTATCAATAATATCGATTAAGGTATTGATACGCCCTTCAGTTTCAAAAAATTTATTGATGACGGCTATTTTATTATTTTCAACTAAGCAATAACCCGACTGAAAACTGCCTTTTTCATATCTGACTTTATAACCCAATTCCTCGATGAGTTCCTCTATTTTTTGTAGTGTGTGCTTGGTGTAATTCATTGCGTGTTGATTTCTTTTTCAATAATATAATGATTGCGATTGGGGGAAACGCGCGCTACGAGTTCCGCTAAAAAGCCCGCTAAAAAGAGCATGGTGCCGAGTACCATCGTCGTGAGGGCTATATAAAAATAGGGATTATCGGTTATCAAAATAGTGGGTAAATCATTATAAAGGCGGTAATATTTGCTGATACCCAAATACATTGCGGAGAAGAAACCGATTAAAAACATCACAAATCCCCACGAACCGAAAAAATGCATCGGGCGGCGACCAAACTTTCCGACGAATGTAATGGATGCCAAATCGAGAAATCCATTAATAAAACGTTCCCAACCGAATTTTGTAGTACCATATTTTCGAGCGCGATGCTGCACGGGTTTTTCACCAATTTTAATGAAACCCGACCATTTGGCTATGACGGGAATGTAGCGGTGCATTTCACCATATACTTCAATGGATTTCACTACTTCACGCTTGTAGGATTTTAATCCGCAATTAAAGTCATGCAAGTTATGGATGCCACTCAAGCGGCGAGTCGCCCAGTTAAATATCTTTGTGGGGATGGTTTTACTGAGGGGGTCGTAGCGTTTCTTTTTCCAACCACTCACCAAATCATAACCATCGTTGACAATCATGCTGTATAAATCGGGAATTTCATCGGGCGAATCCTGCAAATCGGCATCCATCGTGATGATGACACGCCCTTTTGCAGCCTCGAAAGCGGTATTCAAAGCGGCTGATTTGCCATAATTTCGACGAAATTTGATGCCTTTTACTGAGGGGTTGTTGCGGGAAAGGTCTTCAATGACTTGCCAAGAAGTGTCCGTGCTGCCGTCGTCTATAAATAAAATCTCATATTTGAATCCATTTTCATCCATCACACGGCGTATCCATGATTCCAATTCGGGTAAAGATTCTTCTTCGTTCAGCAGAGGTATGACAACTGAAATGTCCATATTTTTATTAAATTTTTATTCCAGATTTCAGATTTCAAATTTCAAATTCCAAGTGATTATCTGAAATTTGGAATCTTGAAATTTGGAATTTTAAATTTTATCGGTCGTTTCTTTTTAACAAATAAGTAATCAAAATAGCCAATCCAAAACCACCAATTGCGCCCTTCGCAAAACTGAAAGAAATGCCTTTAAATTGGTGGTATTGAGCATCTTGAATGCCTTGAATGAGGGTATTTTGCTCCTCCACGGATTTTGATGCCGAGGAGTAATATTGTATCATTTCTTCTTTTTGAATGTCAACGAGCGAGGGGTCAATAATATTGAAAAGGGCATAATCAAAAGCATAATAAATGGCATTGGCTAACACAAAAACGCCAAAAGCTGCTTTTAAAACCACATTAAAATCCTCTTTTGCTACCTTTTTTGCCGCTTGGTGCATAAAGAAAAGGTAAATAATCAAAGAGCTAAAAGTATATAAACCCGTAAAAATCCACTCTTTGCGGGTGTAATAAAAAAGCAAGACGTAGCCGATAGCGGCTACGCCTGCGATTATACCATTTTTAATAATATTTTGTTTCATCAATAATATTTTAAGTTTTAGTGTACAGTTTGTAGTGTTGAATTTTTTATGAATACTTTAGACTACAAACTGTACACCATAAACTTCACTAATTAAACATAGGTCTTTCTTTTTTCATAATTGCACCGTAGATAGCAGCAAGGATAGCACCGAAAATAACAGCCATACCCATTGTTTTGACGATATTCATTGGCGATTTCATATTTGTAGCAGCTTCATCCAAGGCTTTGTCCACGGCGTCTTCTGGTAAACTCATTTTTTCCATCATTGAGCGAGTCATTTCAAGAGCTGCCTCAGCAGATGATGGATTTAAATAATTCATGTAAACAAAGTTAAAAACAGTAGATACTAATGCAGACAATAAAATTACACCTAAAGCTACCATAAATACCCTTTTAAAAGAGGCAAATCCGCCTAATTGTTCGTCTCTATCAGCCCGAATGGCTAAATAGAGCACGTAAAAATAAGCTCCAAAGGTTGCAATTGATAGTACCATTGTTATCGCGCTTAATCCAAGCATTCCAGACAGGATTCCTGAAATAACGCCAATTGCTCCTGAAATAAGCCCCCATTTCACAACTACTGGTTGAATACTAACTGAGCTCTCGTTGATTGAGCCTTGTGGTTCGTCTAAAATTGCCATAACGTCTTGATTTTTGTTTTTTAATAAAAATTGTTTCCTTAATGTATTCAAACCCTTTTTTAAGGTTTAAATACAGCACGAATATAGTTTTAAATCAAGGCTTTCACAATTTTTAAGTATAAAAACTCGAAATATGGTGGTAAATAGACGACTAAATTCAATTTCAATATTCTATCGTAACCAATATTGCCCCTTATTCACCACGCCATAGACGCGCCCTTTTAGCTCAGCTAAATCGGGCTGACTCAGTAAAGGTGAATTTTTGGATTTTGAATAAATGTCTTTCCCCGTAAAAGTCCATTTTTCATTGGGATTGAAAATGGTGAGATTGGCGGTGACCCCCTCAGTAATTTCGGGAATTTTGAGCCCTAAAATGGTGCGAGATTTAATTGCCCACAATTCTATCAATTGCTCAATGGTCAATTTTTTATTTAAAAAAGTATTGGACAAACTGAACGCCGATTCCATTCCGATAGCCCCGAAAGCGGCATAAGGGAATTCCAAATCCTTCCCTTCGGTATCAATTGGTGAATGATTGGAATCTATGAAATCAATAGTTCCGTCTTTTAAACCTTTTATGAGTGCTTCGATATCCGATTTTTCTCTTAAAGGTGGCATTACTTTTAGGTTGGTATCAAAATGACTCAATGCTTCGTCGGTAAGGCAAAGGTTAAGTACTGCCACACTTGCGGTTACATTCAAGCCCTGTTTTTTAGCTTGACGCACCAAATCCACCGAGCGCGCAGTGGAGATATTGTGAAAATGAAGGCGACCTTGCGCATATTCCAGAAGCTGCAAATCACGCTGCACCATTATCTCCTCTGCCATGGACGGAATGCCCGGCAAACCCAACGATGTAGAAGTCACGCCTTCATGAATCTGACCGTGCGGCGCAATGCTTTTATCGAAAGGCGAATTGAATATAATACCATTAAAAATAGTGGCGTATTGTACCCCCCTCAGTATCAAACCCCCGTCTTGTACTGCTTTTTTACCGTCGCTAAAAGCTACGGCTCCGGCGTGGTGCATATCGAGTAATTCAGCCATGTCCTTTCCTTTCGTGTTTTCGGAAAGTGCGCCAATGGGATGAAAATCAACTAAATACGATTGGGTTTTATTTTTTATGTAAAGAATTTCAGATTTCGAATGCGTAGCAGGTTCGGTATTCGGAAAAGGCATGACAGCCGTGAAGCCGCCCGCCATTGCCGCCCGAGCGGTAGAGGCTAAATCCTCTCTATGCTCAAACCCTGGGTCGCAGGTTTGAACGCCCACATCAGCCCAACCAATAGAAACGCAAGTGCCCTCTTTTTCAAAAAGAGCCGTTGATTTGGATACTGAAATATCCGTCCCAATTTTCTCAATCTGACCAATTTTGTTGATATAAATATCCTTTATTTGACCATTGAGGTCGGAGGAGGGGGCGATAATTGTTACATTTTTTAAAAGCAGCATAATATTACGGCGGTAAGTTCTTTGGGGCGTAAAGGTAATATTTCGAGCCGTTTTACTGAAACTTTTTTAGTTATTAGTTGCGCTCTTTAGCAATTAAATGCTTGGATGCAATCAATTAATGGAATGATATTTTATGAAATTTACCCGTAAAATATTGATTATCAATTAGTTAAAATCTTAGTAAGCCTTCAAGGCTTACTAAGATTCGTTCAAAAACAACCAATAACGAATTTATATTTCCTCCGTATCTTCGTTTTCTTTTTCCCAATCGGTCATGGAAAGTACAGCAACGACGATGCCACCAATCATCATGAACATGCGGATAACGAAGCCCAACAGCCCGCCCCAAGCGTCAATCCAGACCAAGTAGGATAATTGCACACCCACTAAGCTCAATACCAAAGCAGAGCCGCCTGTTATGAAAAGTATAAAACCGATTAACGTATATATTCCTTTTTTCATTTTAATATTTTATTTGCCTTCAATAAGACATTTTAAACGATATAAAGTTTGATTCAAGTGCAAAATTAAAAATTAACTTAAAAAAGTACGCTTAATTGTTTACTCCATTGCAAGAGACTTATAACTTTGCTGCTTAACCAAATTAGAATTTAATTCAATACCCCTCAGTATAGAGGTAAAAACGCTTAAAACTGTGGTTCAAATAATTGAATGTCCACGTGATGCCATGCAAGGTTTGCATGATTTTATTGAAACAGATGTAAAAGCGGCTTATATCAATCAGCTCCTGCGGGTCGGTTTTCACACCATTGATTTTGGAAGTTTCGTCTCTCCAAAGGCGATTCCTCAGATGCGAGATACCCGACAAGTTTTAGAAAGATTGGATTTATCTAGAACTGAAACCAAGCTGCTGGCAATCATTGCCAATGAGCGTGGAGCTGAGGAAGCGGCTGATATTCAACAGATTACATATTTGGGTTATCCGTTTAGTGTTTCTGAAACGTTTCAAATTCGGAATACGAATGCCACCATTCAGGAATCCGTGGAGCGCGTAAAAATGATTCAAGAGACCTGCGTTAAAAAGGATAAAAAGCTGGTTTTATATATTTCGATGGGCTTCGGTAATCCTTATGGCGACCCGTGGAATGCGGAGGTGGTGATGGAATGGGTGGATAAATTGTCTCATTTGGGTATTACTATTTTTTCACTTTCTGATACTGTCGGCGTTTCCAATCCGCAGAGTATCAGTTATTTATTCAGTAATTTGATACCTGCTTATCCGAATCTCGAAATTGGGGCACATTTGCACACGCAGCCGCATAATTGGCGTGAAAAAATCCACGCTGCTTATGAAAACGGGTGCCGGCGGTTCGATGCAGCTATGAAGGGTTATGGTGGTTGCCCCATGGCAAAAGATGATTTGACGGGGAATATGGCAACCGAAAATTTGGTATCGTATTTCAGTGAAATCAATCAACCCATGGGTATTGATTTTCAACAGTTTATACGCTCTTTGAGCATGGTAAATGATGTATTTCCCTCGTAGCGCGGAACTCCAGTTCCGCAATTAGAAAATAGTTTTTATTAAAAATAGTTTTTTTTGTAAAATTTTAAGTGGAGGTCTGAAAGGGGCATCGCCCCGATAGTTCGGTAGCGATACAGAAAATAATGAGAATTAATCGCGGCATAGCCGCATAACATTTAGTTCTTATGCG
>JANMYC010000031.1:0-2321 GCA_031381715.1 Saprospiraceae bacterium | reverse complement strand
ACGAATGACCATTGCCCGGGCACTTTTACGCAACCCTGAGATTTTGATATTGGACGAAGCGACTTCGGCATTGGACTCTGAAAGTGAAAAATTGGTGCAAGAAGCCTTATCAGAGTTGATGAAAAACAGAACCGCCATCATCATTGCTCACCGCCTCTCAACAGTGCAACACGCGGACGAAATCATAGTGATGAAAGACGGTGAAATCATAGAAAGAGGCACCCACAACGCACTCATTCAGCAAAATGGTGAGTATTACAAATTAGTGGAACTGCAGGGTTTAGCATAGTAGTAATATACCAATAGTAAGGTTTTAAAATAAAAGAGAATAAGGCACCCTTATGAGCCTTATTCTCTTTTTCATTTCATATTTTTTGAAATTTAATATATTAGTGACTTTTAAATTTGTTAAAAATTCGAAAATTAAATTAAACATAAAGCTCATATAAAAGCATTGCAAATACAATACTACTTGATTTTTTAATTAAAAACAGAACAAATCACTTAACATTAGTTAAGTAATTTGATAAATCGCGTTTTTTGGCTTTATTTTTATACATAATAATTGTATTTTCGTGACATACTTTAAATAAGTAAACTTAGTTCACAAATGTCGTTTTTAAAATTAAAAAAGCAGATTCTCGATACTAAAGAAATCACAGATGCAGAATTTGATGATATAGCCAGTTTTTTCAAAATTCAAAAAATAGAGGCTAAAAAATACATTTTCAAAAAAGGTCAAATATGCGATTGTATAGCTTTTGTGTCAAAGGGGTGTCTGGTTTTTTACAGCAAATACAATAATAAAGAAAGGGTTATTAATTTTTTAACTGAAGGGAGTTGGGTTGGTGATTTGAATAGTTTTATGAATAAAAAACCAACTGATTTTTATTTAAAAACCCTTGAGAATACGGAGCTGCTTACGATTGACAATGAGAGTTTTATGGATTTGATAAAAAATCATCCGAATTACACTTATTATCATCTTTTGGCTACCCATAAAATGTATTTGAATATTGAAGAACGATTGGCATTGTCCAGTGCTTTATCCGCCGAAGAAAGATATAATCTTGTGTTAAAAAATGATTCTGATATTGTCAATAGAGTGCCGAGTAAGTATTTAGCCTCGTATTTGGGCATTGAGCCCCCTTCACTATCAAGAGTCAGAAGAAAAATAATTGATAAACTATAATTTATGTTTTGGAGTGCGTATTTCGTATTTCGGGCGAAAAAGCACCTCGAAACCCCTAACAAGAACAAGTAATCACAATAAAAAACGAATTCCAAATATTATGAAAACACTTGTAGTAGTATAAAATTGCTTGACATCGCTCCGAAGTAAAGGACATGTTTTCTTTCAAACAGAAGACATAAAAACTACCACTTTACGTTCAACGAAATTTATTCAATATTTTAAAGTTCTTGACTTCGGAGCATGTTTTTTTGACCCTCGTTTACGATTTGATCGTGTTTAATAAAATTTTGTGTTTATTTATTGCTATATCGTTAACAGAGCTATCTGTTAACGATTTTTTTTTGCGTAAAACATCGTTTCACGCTCTCCTATTCTCACTAAAATTCTTGTTTTAATATCCTTCGTTAGTAAAAAAGAAATATATTTGACCGTAGTGTGATATTTTTAAAAACTAAACGACAACCAAAAATGATAACTAACTGGCAAATCAAGCTCTCCCTTTTCCTCAATTATTTCGTTTTCGCCATTTTATTGAATAGCGTAGGCACGGTTATTCTGCAAGTGCAGAGCAATTACAGCGTTTCAGAATCCTCGGCAAGTATTTTAGAAGCATTTAAGGATTTAACAATTGCGGGTGTTTCTTTCATAATTTCCTCTTATATTGTACGCATTGGCTATAAAAAATCGATGCTTATTGCTCTGATAATAGTCACTGCAGCGTGTTTAATTATGGCGCTTTTTCCAGGATTTGGTACCACAAAATTGCTTTTTGCTGCCGTAGGGGCGAGTTTTGCTTTGATAAAAGTATCGGTTTATGCCACTATAGGTATAATTACGGAAAATAAAAAAGACCATGCGAGTTTCATGAACTTCATAGAATCTTTTTTTATGATAGGGGTACTGACAGGCTATTTCATATTTAGCGCGTTTGTGGATAATTCCAACCCGCAATCAACTTCATGGCTTCAAGTGTACTATTTATTAGCAGCTCTTTCATTGGTAGCATTTATATTACTATTGTCAGCCCCGCTTGATGAATCATCCGTAAAAGTAGAGCAAGCCAAACCTTTAGCAGGAGATTTTGCTGAAATGGTTAAGTTAGCAGCACTACCTTTAGTGATTGTTT
>JANMYC010000025.1:0-5839 GCA_031381715.1 Saprospiraceae bacterium | reverse complement strand
TATTGTCCCCGAAATCGAGGCGTTAATTTTTTTAGAAATAAGTAGATATTGAATATGCTCAAATACATTATTACACTGGCTTTTTTAGCTTTTAATCTCGTGGCATTTGGTCAAAAAGCTGCTATTGTGCGGGGAAACGTTTATGATAAGGCGAATGGTCAACCCGTGCCGTATGCGAACGTGATACTGAGGGGTACAGGCGTTGGCTCTACCACGGATTTGAATGGTTTTTTTCAAATCAATAATGCGCCCGTGGGTGAGCAAACGTTATTTGTTTCATTTATTGGTTATGATAGCATTGAGTTAAAAGTCGCAATTACTGAGGGGGGGATTGTTTACAAAAGTTTTTACCTCGCCGAAGCAGCCAAAAGCCTTGAAACGGTGGAGGTGAGTGCTAAAAAGGAAACGGCTCGCACAACAGCTCAAGTTTCCAAAATAACAGTCACCCAAAAGCAGATAAAAACTTTACCATCTACGGGCGGCGCGCCTGATATTGCGCAATATTTGCCCGTTTTGGCGGGTGTGATTAGTTCGGGTGACCAAGGCGGGCAGATTTATATCCGCGGTGGTAGTCCAGCACAAAATAAAATCCTTTTGGATGGGATGACCATTTATAATCCATTTCACTCCATTGGTTTTTTCTCCGTTTTTGAAACAGAAACCATCAGAAGCGTGGACGTTTTAACGGGCGGTTTTAATGCTCAATACGGTGGCAGAGTCAGTGCAATTGTAGATTTGAAAACGAGAGAAGGGAATAAAAAACGCTTCAGTGGCTTGGTCAGCGGCTCACCTTTTCAAGCAAAAGCCTTGATTGAAGGTCCTCTTTTAAAGCTTAAAGATGATAATGGTACGAGTGTTTCGTTTATGTTGACGGGTAAAAAATCGCTTTTACCCGAAACTTCTAAAACGCTGTATAAATATGCGGGACGAGATTCAGCCAATGGGTTGCCTTTTGATTATAGCGATTATTATGGCAAAGTTTCCTTAGTTGCAGCCAATGGTAGTAAGTTAAATGTGTTTGGTTTTAACTTTCAAGATGGCGTCAATTATACCAATATTGCTGACTTAAATTGGAAAAACAAGGGTTATGGTGCTAATTTTTCATTAATTCCGACGGGATTGAAAATGATAGTGGGTGGTAACATGGCGTTTTCGCAATACAATATTTCATTGCAAGAGAAAGACCCTACGCCCCGTTTGAGTGGCGTGAACAGCTTCAATGCGGGTTTGGATTTTACGATTTTTGGGAATAACAGTGAATTGAAATACGGGGTGGATATTAGTGGGTTCAGCACCGATTTGGCTTTTACAAGTCCGTTGGGTTTCACGTATAAACAAAATGAAAATACCACGGAATTAGCGGGTTTTATCAATTATAGAAAGACTTTTAAACGCCTCGTCATAGAGCCAAGTTTACGAGTTCAATCCTACACTGCTTTGGGTGAAACGACTTTTGAACCTCGTTTTGCCGCAAAATTGAATGCAAGTGACCGGTTTAGATTCAAATTCAGTGGTGGGTTGTATTCCCAAAATCTGATTTCGACGGTCAGTGAAAAGGATATTGTAAACCTATTTGTTGGATTTATTAGCGGACCAGAAGAGCAATTTTTTAAGCCAGGAACAAATGAAGAAGTGACTACTCGGCTTCAAAAAGCAGTGCATATTATTGGCGGTTTTGAAATTGATGTGAATAAATATTTAGAGCTTAATGTAGAAGCCTATAATAAAAATTTCACGCAACTCATTGATATTAACCGTTTTAAGTCAAAATTTACTGACCCAAATTATATTTCTGAAACGGGTAAAGCTTATGGCGTGGATATGACGGCAAAATATGAGCGCGGGGGTTTGTATGTGTGGGCAACTTTTTCTCATGCTTACGTCAATCGCTATGATGGTACTCAGACGTATCCCACCAATTTTGACCGCCGAAATAATATCAATTTATTAACTTCTTACGCGTTTGGGGACAAAAAATCGTGGGAATTTGCGGCACGTTGGAATTATGGCAGCGGCTTTCCGTTTACTTTGACTCAAGGTTTTTACAGCAATTTCAACTATAAAGATGGGGTTTCAACGGATGTTTTAACTGGTAATCCTGATTTGGGAGTCATTTATTCCTCCAAACGCAACAGTGGTCGTTTGCCAGATTATCACCGCATGGATATTTCCCTGAAAAAGATGATTTCGTTTACAAAATACGTGAAAATGGAGGTTGTGGCTTCGGCTACGAATGTGTACGATAGAAAAAATATATTTTATTTTGATAGGGTGCGTTTTCAAAGGGTGGATCAATTACCCATTTTACCAAGTTTAGCCGCTACGTTACATTTTTAAAATTATGAGTCAAAATGGGGTGAGCAGATTTTTGACACATCACTTCTTTAAACTTTTATAAAATGACCAGAACGGAAGCCTTCATATATTTAATTGCCAGTTTAGCAGGTTTTGCTGTTTTTACTTTTATTTGCTACAAAATCATGGTTTTTGTTTTTAAAACCTTGAATGAGAGTAGAAAGTGACTTTTAAGTGAAAAACTAAAAATGAAAAGTGAAAAATGATAATAATCGGGCACTAAAAGTCCAATTTTGAGCGTTTTTTTCACTTTTCACTTTTCACTTTTCACTTTTCACTTTTCACTTTTCACTTTTCACTTTTAGTTTTTCATTTTTCATTTTTCACTTAAAACTACTTTTCACTTTGAGAAAGTTGCACCACGAGCATACCTTGATTATTGCTTAGAATTTTATCAATTCTGACTTCGATTCCTTTACTTACCTCCGTCGGTTCGGCTAATTTTAATTTACTATTTACGGATTCAATGGCATCAGCCCAAGCCGTGAAGGCGATTAGCTGTGGTGAAGACTCCGCTAAAAGCCTGAAGTTTTTTACCGTCAAAGTTTTCCAAAATTCGTCGTTGGATTTTGAAAAATCACCGGGTAAAATGAATGTAAATTGTTGATGAATTTCATTGCAGCCCGATTGCTCCACCTCCAGCATCATCCCATTTGAAAAAGCGGCTAATTCTACACCTGTCTTGTCTTTTATCTCAAAATGGTGTTTTTTAATGACTTTCATGGTATCCGAAAACATAGCGGTAGGCTCTCCGAACTTGCATTTTCCTTCATTTTTTGAAGAACAAGCCACAAAAATCATTAAAATAGAGGCGAATACTGAGGGGGTATATGTTTTTAAAATATTCATTTTATAAATATTAATTATAGAGTTTATCGTAACATTTTTCAGCGAGTTCAAAACTTGTGCTTTGAGATAGACGAACTTTTTTCAATTCACCATACACGGCAGCTGCGGCTAATAGATGGTAGTTTTTAGCCCTATCTATTTCACAATAAACGGCAATATCCATATCGCCGCAGAGTTGTTTTACCTTTCGTTCTATGTTCGTTACTGTTGAAATAGTCTGTCCAGTCGGTAATTTTACACCTTGAAAAGCAGCTTTTAAGAGTCTTCTGGTGGTCAAATCATCTTCATCCGTCAAGTAAGCCGTAACGCCTTGACCCGCTAATGGGATATATTCCTTTGGGCTAAAAGGTATAATTTTGTATTTATTTTCATCAAGGTTTAAATATAGAAGACATTCCGTGGGCAAAACACACGCTCCGAAATCTCCTTTTTCAAGCATTTCTATTGCTTGAAAAGGAGTCATATCCATCGGTTGCATTGAGCAATGGGCTTCAAAATTGGAGAATTGCAGGAAATTTATATCATTCTGAAAACCGACTAATGTGCTTGTTTTTAAAGATAAAAATTGCGTTTCATCCACATTATTCGTAGAAATTATAAGACTATTTGAACTGTTTAACCGTTCTCCAAGCGCTGTTATGACAATTCCTTTTGGAAGAGTAGTAGGTAAAAGTGAAAGCGGCGAGGCCATAACGGATACTTTAGCTGACCGTATTTCATTCCAGATTTCCTGAGCATTTTGGAATGTGGAAATGAAACTTTCGACTTGAGTTTTGTCCTTAATAATTTTTTGTAGTTCGCTGCCAATGGCTTCTGACCATTTATCCTGCGCAATAACACCTATTTTCAACATAAAAAGATTACTTTTATTAATAGGCAAAGGTAGAATTTTGATGGACTACTTGGTTGCAAAGAGGACGATTATTATTAAAACATCCAGTAATGCCCATTTAAAAGACAAAATAGCTGCCCAGTAATCGCCAGCCAAATAATTTTTCCAGCCCAAAAACTCTGCTAAAAGTATCAATACTGGGAGCAATAACGCCAAGTACATGACTGCCCAAAGGGATTTCGATTTTTCAGAACCCGGAGCGTCAAATAACATAGGTGAGGTAATTGCCATCATTCCACCAAGGATGAGAACCGGAATGCCTAAGATATTGATTATTAAAGCCAGAATTTTCATATATTTTCTTTATTAAAGTAAAGATATGAATATCAACTTCAAAAAAGGGACTTGACAGGGTTTTTAGATGAAATACACCAAAAACCACTATTCTAATTTTTTACCGCGGGGGATGTACCTGGCTTAATGACTTCCTCTTTTATAACTTTAGCTTTTTTTAAGCGTTCATCACGCTCTTTTTTGCGTTTTTCAACGATGGAATCCCGTATCTGCTTGAAATTGATGTCTTTTTTATTTAAAGTACGGTGCCAAGCAATAATTATGGCAGTGGCTTGATCTTCCGGAAACGAGATACCCACCTCTTTTAAATAATGCGACATCCGCGACCCTTCATAAAAACCCCAATTAGTGCATACCCAACGAGTCAAACTAAAGAACATTTTATGCTGAGCATCATATTCATTCAGCATTTTGAATTTATCTCGAGATTGTTGATCGGTGAGTTTATTGAGTTGCTCGATGGCGTCTGGTAAATCTTTTGGAATATATTGCCCCGCCAGTTGCGATTGCTCAATACGGCGTTTATAATTTTGCTCGTACTCACTTTTACTGACGGGTAGCGGAGCTTCAGTTTGCGCTGAAATGGTGAATCCCAACAAAAAAGTGAAATAGAGCGTTAATATTTTTTTAGCAGTCATTTGTCATTTTAATTTTAAGGAATGGAGTTAGTTGTTGGCTTAAAATAATTTCGATTGAAAGCTTAGATTATTTTAAAACATCAATAGTATTATCGATTTTTCACATTCACAAAACGTTTTTAAAGAAGGTTTCGTATATGTTAAAGCAAAACAAAATGCTAATGTTTTGTCAATATCTTCTTAAATTTTATTAAACTTTAGACTAAAATGAGATGTTTAAATACTTTCTAAAAGAAATAAATATTTCAAAAACTCAACTTCATGAAATATAATTTTGACTTTGAATAGGTTTTTAAAAAGATAAGTATGTAAATTTGTAAATTACCTTTTCAATAGCTTAGCAGATTTCGTGATGATTTTGTTATCAAAACATTCTATATTTACATGAGCATAATCAAATTACAGAAAAAACTTCGTCTAAAAACCAGCATGAAATTACTTTTTCCCAGTATTTTCTTATTTTTTACTTTTACGGGTCTTCACGCTCAAAAGGAAGACCATGTGAAGGGACAGCTTATTGTGCACCTTAAAAACGAAGGCAAAGTTACGGATTTAAATGTAACATTGAATAAGTTGAAAAGCAGAATTGTGGCGAGTAAAAGCCTTTCTGATGAAATGAATATCTGGTTGCTGGATTTTGATGAAAATTCAACTGAGATGAATAATTTAGTGGCTCTTCGGAATGACCCCTCATCATTTTCACTTTCCAATTGACGCCCGTCACGCCTCTACTGTTATTGCCGACAGCCCCAATCAAACCTTCAACTTCCACCGCATGATTACCGCCTAAGATGTTATCAGTGTTGGTTTT
>JANMYC010001608.1:0-1816 GCA_031381715.1 Saprospiraceae bacterium | reverse complement strand
GAGGAAGGGATTAAGTTTTTGCATAAAAACAGCATATTGTCGTACGAGGAAATGGTGCGTTTGATAACCCTTTTATCCGAAATGGGTATTGAAAAGGTGCGTTTAACGGGCGGCGAACCGTTTGTTCGACGGGATATTATGGATTTTATCAAAAGCATAGCCGCTTTAGATAATATTAAAAAAATTGCGCTCACCACTAACGGGACGCTCACAGCACCCCACGTTAAGGATTTTAAAAATCTTAAAATAAGCTCTGTCAATCTCAGTTTGGATAGTCTTGACCCAAATCGTTTTTTTGAAATGACCCGTAGGGATGAGTTTCACAATGTGATGAAAACGCTTGATGAGCTGTTAAAACATGGCATCGAAACCAAAATTAATAGTGTCGTCATTCAAGATAAAAACGATAAGGATATTTTACCAATGGTGGAAATGGCGCGCAACGCCCCCCTCAGTATCCGCTTCATCGAAGAGATGCCTTTTAACGGAACGGGTCACCACCATGATGCTTGGATTTGGAATCATAAAAAAATCATTGAGCACATAAAAGAAATCCATCCAAGCCTTGAAAAAATACCCGACGAACCACATTCCACCTCTTTTAACTATAAAATTGATGGTTTCAAAGGCACAATTGGGGTTATTGCGGCGTATTCACGCTCATTTTGTGGCACGTGTAACCGCATTCGTTTAACACCGCAAGGACTTTTGAAAACCTGTCTGTATGATTCAGGCGTGTTCAATGTGCGAGACTTGATGCGTGAAGGCGCAACTGATAATGATATAAAAACTGCCTTTTTAGAAGCCATCGGACACCGAGCAAAAAATGGTTTTGAAGCCGAACAACAGCGTTTTATGGGTGCGCCGGTGACAGAGAGTATGACGACGATTGGCGGGTAAGCACCCCCTCAGTATTTTACCTACACTTTTAGAAAGTCAATAACTTTGTGTAGCCACCCAAATTTCCTTTAAAATCAGCGCCATTAATTTTGATTAAAATGGGGCTATTGAGGTCATTATTATAGAATGTAACGGTCGCTTTGCCCTCTTTATCTGTTTCAATATTAGGTGACCATAAGAGCGTACTTCTGTAATCAGCTTTTGATTTATCACTTTCTTTTTCGTAATCAGGGTTGTAAAATGTTTTCAATAAGCTATAACCACGGGTAGTAGCCACCAATTTTTTAGCAAAATCATCACCATTTTCAACGGCTGCGCTGGTATTCTTTTTATCATAACGAGTCAAAAAATTGACAACACCGTTGGCACCACGAGCACCAAATAAAATACCCGCTCTGGCACTCTTTATCACTTCAATTGTCTCAACTATAGTAATTGATAGGCTCATGACATTTGATAAATCAGTAGGCGTTCCATCAATTAAGAATAACGGTTCATTATTGCCGTAAAAACTTGTTGCGCCTCTTGTGCTTTGTACCTTTGTTGAACCTGAACTAGGTGAAATTGGATTGTAACTGAGAATATTGATGGCACCACGCCCTTGTAAATATTCAAACGCATTTTTCTTGTTTTGTAAATCTTCGGGTTTGATATTGTAAACCAATTCTGCCTCTTTGTACATTCTTCGCCCATCCATAAGCGATTTTTCTTTATTGATGCGTTTCGCTTTTACATTTACTTCTCCTAACTCGATTTCCTTTTGTTTCTCTTTTGCTAAAAGTTCATCTTTATAAGATTTTTCAATATAATCTAAGGCATTATTGGGTAGAAGAGGCATTGAACCTGTCCAAACTGGGGGCTGTATGGTATCCAGTTTCAATATACATTTTTTACATTCAATTTTAGGGAAATACAC
>JANMYC010001579.1:0-2061 GCA_031381715.1 Saprospiraceae bacterium | reverse complement strand
CCTTTCTTCTCGCCAGGCAGCTTACTCTCTTTGCAAAGATATTGAACCCAAAGACGCTATTTTCATTGCCCTTTCTATTGAACTTAATGCTCCTCTTTGGACAGGAGATAAAAAACTAAAAAAAGGCTTATCTGCCAAAGGCTTTACTCATTTCTTCGAAGATTAAAACTCAAATCCTTCCTACATCCTCAAAATCTTCCTAAACACCGTCACCTTATCCGTCCGCAATTGCAGATAATACATGCCTTTTATATTTAAATGAGGTTTCAATGCAACCTGATGTGCCCCCTCAGTATAACGTTGATTTTGGACTATATTTTCCACTTTCCTGCCTTGCATATCGAATATATCAATACTCACCACGCTCGATTCTGGAAGGTTAAAATGTACCGTCAATTCATCAATAAAAGGGTTCGGAAATGATTGAAAATCAATGCGTTGTGCTTCAATCAAGTCTTGGGTAGAAGTCAATAAATCCACTACTTTTATGATGGTATCACGACCACAATCATTCACGGCAATGAGCTTGACGGTATAGGCTTTTTTATCCTTAAAACGGTGGGTGGGATTCAGCGTTTGGTCAAGCGGTGAGCCATCGCCAAAATCCCAAATCATTGAAAACGAATGGGTTACTTTATTCGTAAAACGTACATCTACCCCATTTTCTACTTTAAAAGTGAAATCCGCTTTGGGTTTTTCATCCACTGCGATGAACTGTATTTTACGGTTTATATGCGTCCCTTGAGCGTTTTTAACCTCCATTTCGACATTGAATTTGCCGCCTTTTGTGTACAATACTGAGGGGGTCTTTGCAGTCGAAGTGGCGGGCGTTCCACCTTCAAATCGCCACAAATAACTCGTTGCATCCACCGATTTATCCTCAAATTTTACGGTCAAATCAGGACATGCCTTTTTAAAGTCCGATGCAAAAGCAGCCACGGGTGGCTTCGACAATTCTACTTCTTCATTTAAAAAAATGGGTGTTCCACTCAGCGGAATATTTTTAGAATTGATAAGCGTCACTTTTTTATCTTCAGAAAAACTCCACTCTCTCTTGTATAAATTATTGATATTCAAAGCATTAGGAAAACTGAACGAATCTTTTGCAAATTCGCTCATATCATCTTGAATCGCTGCCCAAAGGGCGTAGGTGTATTTGCCAGCTTTATTTTTAAAAGCCGCACCCCGCTGATTTTTACTTAAAACCAACGCTTTAGTCCGCACCGAATCATAATCCAAACCAAATAAAATGGTTGAAATGCTTTTGAAAGCCATACCTTGCACATTCATCGTTCTATTAAAAGGCGTGCTGTTCAATTTCCTGTAAAGCCCCATAATTTGGCTTGCATCAGTGGCTTCATCATACGTCATTTCTTCCGAAACACTTTTGATGTTCATGGATAAAATGCCATTAGTGGCTGCCGTGATGTACGATTTTAATATAAAATTCTTCTGAATCTCTTCGCTGCCAAAACCCAATGCACCAAGCGGTTTGCGCGGGACGTTTATTTCACCGATAATGTATTGTTTTTTAGGTAAAATTTGACCATTATAGCCATAGTTCCGCATAACGGAATCCAATTCGGCTTTATGATTCACGATGCTTTGAGATGCCGCATCCGAATGGCGACGATACACAAGGCGACCCAATGCAGGGTCATAACCCGCCAAACTGCCATCAAAATGGGGGAAAACATTGTATAAAACGGCATCAAAATACGCGCCTCCACCGTTCGGATACTGAGGGGTTGGCCTACCATCAGCAGGGTTATCGGTATTGCGTAAAATGGCATCCGTAAAACTCGCAAAACCCGAACCTGAAAAGACCACATAAGCCGAAGGATCCTCTTTTTTAATCACTTCATAAGCAATCCGCATCATGCGTACGATGTGTTGAATGGGCGCTTGCACACCCAATTCGCAAGGGTCAGGGTTGTTTTCCCACCAATTGTGCTGCCAATTGCGGGGTTTCCAACCATTTTTACCTTCAATATCCCAACCTGGCGTATCCCAAACTTCCCAAAATTTGACTTGATTTTTATATAATTTCACCAAATCATA
>JANMYC010001576.1:0-1719 GCA_031381715.1 Saprospiraceae bacterium | reverse complement strand
AAACTCCCTTTGCACCATGTGCCGGGCGAAAAATTTGTGTATTCTGAAGGTTTGGATGTTTTGGGCTATTTTATTGAAGTTATCTCGGGGATGCCTTTTGATGTGTATTTAAAAACGCAAATATTCGACCCCCTCAGTATGAACGACACTTACTTCTATTTACCCGATGCAAAAGCCAATCGTTTGGTGAAAATTCAAACAAAAACGGGGGATAAGTGGACGTCTTTTACCGATAATTTTTATGACCCTGATTATCCGATAAAAGGTGCTAAAACGTTCTTTTCGGGCGGTGCGGGCTTATCAAGTACAGCAAAAGACTATGCGACTTTCCTTCAAATGTATCTGAATAATGGTGAAATAAACGGCAAGCGGGTATTAAGCCGCAAAACCGTAGAGTCAATCATGATGAACCAAGTCGGTACTTTATTGGGCGGCGGAGAGTACGGTTTAGCTTTTGGACTCGGTACAAAAAAAGATGAATCGAAAGGAGGGCAGGGGAGCGAAGGCACTTTTACATGGGGTGGATATTTCAACACCAGTTATTTTGCTGACCCCAAAGAGAAAATCATTGGCGTGATAATGAAGCAAACGCAAAAGATAAATGATGATAATAACAGCGGTAAGTTCCGTGCTTTAATCATGCAAGCGGTGGATAATTGATAGGAGGGTTTAGTGTGTGGTGTTTAGTTTTAGAGCCACTAAAAACTATACACTAAACCCTCGAAAAATGAAACATTATAAATTTAAATTTACAGATGATGGAAAATAATTCTGACATTATTATTTACCAAAGCGGGGACGGGCAGACAAAAGTGGATGTCCGCATTGACGGTGAAACGGTGTGGCTGTCTCAAGCGCAAATGGTTGACCTATTTCAGACCAGTAAGCAAAATATCAGTTTGCACATTCAAAATGTGTTTAAAGAAGGTGAGTTAGAGGAAAATTCAGTTGTCAAGGAATACTTGACTACTGCCACAGACGGTAAAAAGTATAAAACGAAGTTTTTTAACCTTGATGTTATCATCTCCGTGGGTTATCGCGTGAAATCGCAACAGGGTACGCAATTCAGGATTTGGGCAACCAAGCGTTTAAAAGAATATATCATTAAAGGTTTTACCCTCGATGATGAACGATTGAAAAACGGCGGACAGCGCAACTACTTCGAGGAATTGATGGAGCGCATCCGAGATATTCGGATTTCGGAGAAGAATTTTTATTATAAAGTGCGTGAAATATTCAGAACCAGTGTGGATTATGTGGAAAGTGCAGATGCAACACGCGAGTTTTATGCCATTATTCAAAACAAATTTCATTGGGCAATTCATCAGCACACGGCGGCGGAAATTATCGCTACACGAGCCAATGCTGAATTACCGAATATGGGCTTGACGACTTGGAGTGGGGATAAAATAAAAAAAAGCGATGTGACAATAGCTAAAAACTACTTAGATGAGTTTGAAATGAAGCAGTTGAATTTACTGGCTGAGCAGTATTTAGTTTTCGCGGAATCGCAAGCTTTACAGCAAAAAGTGATGTACATGAGCGATTGGATGAAAAAACTTCATGACCTTTTGACCATCAACGAAAGAGAAATATTGATGGATGCTGGGCGTATTTCACGGGCTTTGGCAGAAGATATTGCCAGTAAAGAGTATGAAAAATTTAAAGAAAAACAGCGACTTTTAGAAAATGACACCCCCTCCCCGAGTAATCGGGATG
>JANMYC010000528.1:0-2503 GCA_031381715.1 Saprospiraceae bacterium | reverse complement strand
AAAGCACTTCAAATTTTAAAAGAAGGCAATGATAGATTTGTAAATAATCTTAAAGCGAACAGAAATCTCCTTGAACAAGCAGGTTACACCGCTGATGGACAATTTCCTTTTGCGGTAATATTAAGTTGTATTGATAGTAGGACATCAGCCGAATTGATTTTTGACCAAGGATTAGGAGATGTTTTTAGTATCCGAATTGCGGGAAATATTATTAATGAGGATATTTTAGGTAGCTTAGAATTTGCTTGTAAAGTAGCGGGTTCAAAAATAATTGTGGTGCTTGGACACACAAAATGCGGTGCCATAAAAGGTGCTTGCGACCACGTGGAAATGGGTAATCTAACAGCTCTGTTAAGCAAAATACAACCAGCTGTGTATGACGAAAAGACTGTAACTGAAAACCGAAGTTCAAATAACCCAGATTTTGTTGAAAAAGTAGCCGCTATAAATGTGAAGCGAACTGTACAAGGCGTTATGGAACGAAGCCCGATTTTGAAAGAAATGATTGAAAAGGGAGAGATTGGAATTGTAGGTGGTACTCACGACCTTGCAACTGGTCACGTAACATTTTTTGAAAACGTATATTAAAACGGAATCTTAAAAAAATAGCAGCGTTTATTTTAGCCCAACTATTTATGTACAGGCTGTTTATCATTTTAATGAATAATTGTAATAACTAATTTGATATAAACGAGAGTCCTAAAGTGTAAGACCTTATTCAAAAGCTGCCTTTTGAATAAGGTCTTTTTTTGTGTAAAATACTGAGGGAATAGATTAAAAATAAGGATACATAAATTGATGTTTTAGCTCACCTATTGAGTGAAATTTAATTTCAAAAATGATAATTCCGATTATTTTTCTACTTTGTTCTTTAATTCAAAAATTTTCATTTTTACTTATTTTCTAAACACCCAAAATTAAGAACTATTTGAACTATTGATTTTACACAACATTAAATTTTAGTACGTTATGGCAAACATTAACGAAAAAGGTCTCACGTCGGTCATTGCTTCCTCATCCGTAGGTACGTTGATTGAATGGTATGACTTTTACATCTTTGGCTCGTTAGCAAAAGAGATTTCTACTCAGTTTTTTCCTTCTGACAACCCGACTGCTGCCTTTCTTTCTACTTTGGCAACATTCGCAGCGGGCTTTATAGTACGTCCTTTTGGCGCTTTATTTTTTGGGCGTTTGGGTGATATTATTGGGCGTAAATATACCTTTCTTCTTACATTGTTGATGATGGGTGGCGCTACATTTTTAATTGGTTTAATTCCTGGTTATAAAACAATTGGAGCCTTAGCACCTGCTTTAGTGCTTATTTTACGCTTATTGCAAGGTCTTGCTCTGGGTGGGGAATATGGTGGCGCGGCTACTTATGTTGCAGAACACTCTCCCGTGGGTCGGCGAGGGTTCTGGACATCATGGATTCAAACCACTGCTACGATTGGCTTATTTGTATCATTAATCGTGATTATTGCGTGCCGTCACTCCATGACAAAAGAGGCGTTTGCTGATTGGGGATGGCGTATTCCGTTCTTGCTTTCTATTTTCATGGTTGCTATCTCGGTAGTCATTCGTTTGCGTATGAACGAATCGCCCATATTTGCTAAGTTGAAATCCGAAGGTAAAACATCCACTAATCCATTGGCAGAATCTTTTGGTAAAAAAGAAAATTTCAAAATGGTGCTTTTAGCATTATTTGGTGCTACTTGCGGTCAAGGCGTTGTGTGGTACACGGGTCAATTCTATGCCATGAACTTCTTGAAAGGAGCGTGTGCCGTAGAACCTGAACAGGTAGAATCATGGTTAGGTCTTGCATTATTGATTGGTACACCGTTCTTTATTGTATTTGCTACTCTATCGGATAAAATCGGTCGTAAATGGATTATGATGGCAGGTATGTTTTTGTCTATTTTAGCAACTAAGCCTATTTTTCAACAACTGAAAGCCGTAACTGACCCTAAAACCAAATCTGAATTAACGGATAAAGTGGATAAAAAAGCGCCAGTTATTAAAATAGATGATAAAACGAAAGACTCTACTATCACAAATGTTACAGTCAAATATTATGCAGATGGTTCGGCACTCACGACAACGGTGGCAATCCTCGCACCGGTGGATACAGTAGGAAAAGCTGCTAAGATGAAACCTAAAACAAGTTCAATAATGATGCTGGGTGATTCAAATAAATGGTCAATCATCGGATTATGCTTTATTCTGGTTTTATTCGTAACCATGGTATATGGACCCATTGCAGCCTTTTTGGTGGAGTTGTTCCCAACGCGCATCCGTTACACATCCATGTCTTTACCATATCATATAGGTAATGGTGTTTTCGGTGGTCTTGTGCCTTTCATCGGCGTATTATTGACTGAAGCATCCAAAACAGCCGCTAATCCGGTTGGTGATATTTATGCTGGTCTGAACTATCCGCTGGGTGTAGCGGCACTCTGTCTTGTCATCGGTGTTTTCTTTTTACCGAATAAAAATGATGAGAATG
>JANMYC010001529.1:0-4578 GCA_031381715.1 Saprospiraceae bacterium | reverse complement strand
TTTGATTATTTTGTCCGAAAATTAAGACGATTTTTTGTTTCGGACATTTAAATCGTGTTTTTAATTTTGAAACCATACATAAAAGTTATTAAGCCACGAACCTGTCTGCCGACAAAGGCAGGTTCGTGGTTCAAAACACCTAATTTAGCTTTTATGTATGGTTTTAAATGTTTAATTGAAATTTTGTCAAAAATACTGAGGGGTAGTATGGAAACCAAGAAAGAGGATATAAGTTTAAAACGCACGCTTACATTGTTCGATTCGACAATGATAGTAATGGGTTCGATGATTGGGAGTGGCATTTTTATCGTGAGCGCAAGTGTGGCGAAGCAGGTCGGTTCACCCGGTTTTTTATTGCTCACATGGGTTTTTACGGGTATTTTAACCATAATTGCAGCGCTTAGTTACGGCGAACTGGCGGGAATGATGCCCAAAGCGGGCGGTCAATACGTGTATTTGCGGGAAGCTTTTAATCCCTTAATTGGCTTTTTATTTGGTTGGACGACTTTTTTAGTCATTGAAACGGGTTTGATTGCTGCCGTGGCGATTGCTTTTGCAAAGTTCACCGCCGTTTTAATACCTTTTTTTAATGAGCAAAATGTACTTTTTAAATGGGCTGATTATACTTTTACAGCAACTCAATTACTGGCTTTAGCGGTCATAATTTTGCTCACTTTTATCAATATTCAAGGCGTAAAAACGGGTAAATGGGTTCAAAATGTGTTTACAATTACGAAAGTAGGTGCACTTTTAAGTTTAATAATTTTAGGTTTATTCAAGGGATGGGGCAGTGCTGCTTTTCAATTCAATCTCGATAATTTTTGGCAACCTTTCAAATCTTCGATTTCAAATGGAACGCTTTTAAAGACCCCCCTCAGTAATTCAGCCCTTTGGAGTGCCTTGGGCTTGGCGATGATTGGACCCATTTTCAGTTCGTCGGCTTGGAATACGATTACATATACGGCGGGTGAAATTCAAAATCCGCAGCGAAATATACCTTTAAGCTTATTTTTAGGGACATTAATCGTGAGTTTATTGTACATCAGTGCCAATGTGGTGTATGTGATGCTTTTGCCTGTAAGTGGTATGCCTGAGGGAGTGGATGCAATGTCGAGAGGTATAGCTTTTGCGAGCAATGAAAGGGTAGGGACTGCGGCAGCTGAGATGATTTTCGGGGCACCCGCTGCCATAGTGATGGCTATTTTTATCATGATTTCTACATTTGGCTGTAATAATGGCATCGTACTTTCGGGCGCAAGGGTCTATTATGCGATGGCAAAAGACGGTCTTTTCTTTCAAAAAGCGGCTGATTTGAACTCAAAAGGCGTGCCTGCTTATGCTTTGGTGGTTCAGTGCCTGTGGGCGTGCCTTTTGTGTATTTCAGGAAAATATACTGATTTATTAAAATATGTCACGTTTGCTACTTTGCTTTTTTACATTTTGACAATCGCGGGTGTTTTTATTTTAAGGCGAAAACAGCCTTTGGCAGAGCGACCTTACAAGGCTTTTGGTTATCCAATTATTCCCGCTTTTTATCTTATTGTGGCTACAACTATTTGCATAAATTTATTGCTTTTTGAAACCTCAATTTCATTATTTGGCATTTCATTAAAACCGAGTTGGGTGGGTTTGGGTATTGTGCTGTTGGGTATTCCTGTTTTTTATGGTTGGAAAAAAAGAGATTTAATGGATAGTTGAAATTGCTTCACCCCCTCAGTATAAAGACTTATTGTTTCGTATTTTTTGATTTTATATACTTAGTACCTGTACTATCGCTTAAAACGCTGGTGGTTTCCCCTTTGCAAGAAGTGAAATAGACATAATTACCCTTATCTCTAAAGCGATAAACCTTGCAACCGTCATGTTCGAAGAGGTATTCAACCGTGTAAGAGGTATTATTATCAGATGGTTCTTTTTTAAGTGGTTGTCCTGTATAACAATCAGTGAATACTAAAGGACTAAAAAGCAGTAAAGTAAGCAATTTATTTTTCATGTCTAGAAAGATTTAAAAGTTATAAAATATTTTGAAAATGTTACCTTGTAGAATCTTTTATTACCAAATTCGTGGGTAAAATCAAGTACTCATGCGTATGAATACCAAACTTATTATTGATTTTTTTAATTAAATGTTGAGCCGCCATTTTACCGAGAGTATAACCGTCGTGGTGCAAATAAGTTACTTGTGGGTCAAGGATTTGAGGTAAATAACCGTCACTAATGCCTAAAACGGAGCATTTTTCAGGAATCGGTATTTTCATTTTTTTAAGCGCAGCAATAACCCCTGCGATGATTTCGTCACTCATGGCGAATATTCCGTCGGGCTGATCAGTTTTAAAATGTTCTTCTACGCAGTTCCAAGTGCTAAAAGTATCTTCCACAAATTTGGAAGTTCCTTTGACCCCTTGACTTTCATGCGCATGAATTGAGTTATAAAAACCCGTCAATCGCTTTGAGGTAATCATTAAATTTGGGTTGCCGAATAGTCCTAAAATATTTTTACAACCCGTGCTGATAAGGTATTCGGTGCAGGTTTCAGCGGCTTTGATATCATCAATTATGACTTCATCAAAACCCGAATCATCTAAAACTTTATCCAACAAAACGACTGGTACATCCACTCCTTTGAGCTCGTCGAGATGGTGAAGTTCTTTTGTTTTATTGGTTAATGTCATCAGCAATCCATCCACGCCATTTTCATAGCAAATGCGGACGTTTTCAATCTCACGTTCCAGTTTTTCACCCGATTGGAGAACCAGAAGGCGATAACCATATTCTTGTACAATATCTGAAATCCCTTTTATGACTGAGGGGAAGAAAAACATGTATGTTTCAGGGATAATCAAGCCGATAATATTGCTTTTTTGCTTGCGCAATTGCACTGCCATCATGTTAGGATGGTAGTTCATATCTTCAGCCAAACGCTTGATTTTGCTCCGCAAATCAGCTCCTACATCTGGATGATCTCTCAAGGCTCTCGAAACAGTAGAGATATTGACTCCCGCTTTTAGCGCAATATCCTTAATAGTTGCTCTTTTCAAATATTACATTAAGTTAGTTATCCACATTTTAATTAAAGTTATTAACAGCAAACGGTTGCGCAAACGTTTGTTGATTTTTGCTGCCATTTTAGTCTATATGCTATTTCAAATTTATATTTTACCTTTACGTATGAATTAGAAATTAAATTTGCAAAAACCTTTTTAAGCGTTTACAAATTTTGTTTTAATAAATTAAAATCTTATTAAAATACAAATTTCAAATTCTACTGCATCAAGTAACCAATTATAAATTTTAACTCAACACCGAATACAAAGATAAAAAATAATGTCACTTAGCTATCAAAGTTTTTAGTTTTATAAGAATACTTTGCAATAGCCATGGGTATTTTTTTATCAAGAATATTTGGAGATTTTAGGCGGTTATAGGTGTATTATTCAATTTGTCTCTTTTCAATGTTTTTTTCATAACGATTAGAGTGAAGTTTAGTTACTTTTAATTTGTCCTTCAACCCAGATTACTTGGATTTTTTGTTGAGTCATCAAGCAGTTATTTTTTAACAGAGATCTGAGTAATCTGTTGTTGGATTTTTATTGAAATTTTAATTTAGCTGAAATACTGATGAATGAAATCGCGGGTAGACAATAATGAGAATGTATGAAATTAAGTGTTAATAATGAGAATGTATGATAGTTAATAACTAAACAATGAGAATGTATTAAATTTTGAAGAGGAGTTGACTTAAAGTCACTCCTTTTTTTGTTTTCAGGCGTAAATTACCCTTTTTAAAAGTTGAATAACGAATAAAATCTATCTTTGCAGCATGAAAATCATTGTAATTGGTGGTGGTGCGGCTGGTTTTTTTTCAGCAATCACGATTTTAGAGAATAATCCTGAAGCTGACGTTACCATTTTGGAACGGGGAAAAGATGTTTTACAAAAAGTAAAAATCAGTGGTGGAGGGCGTTGCAACGTGACGCACGCTTGCTTCATCAATCGTGAACTGGTGAAAAATTATCCCCGTGGTGAAAAAGCCTTAATGTCGCCCTTCAGCCGTTTTGCCGCCGGTGAAACGATAGAATGGTTTGAAAAACAGGGCGTTAAACTTAAAATCGAAGAGGACGGCAGAATGTTCCCCGTTACAGATAGTTCTCAGACGATAGTTGATTGTTTATACGGTGCCGCGGTGCGTTTGGGAGGTAAGATACTGAGGGGGCATCGCGTGGAAGCTTTGCAAGTTATTGATAATCAATTTGTTGTAAAAACGCTTAATCAAGATTTCAAGGCAGATAAAGTAGTCATTGCGGCGGGAAGCTCAACGGGTATGTGGTCATTATTGGAGTCATTGGGGCATACAATTGTTCAACCAGTGCCGTCACTTTTCACATTTAATATCAAAGATGAAAGATTAAAAGATTGGGCTGGTCTGAGTGTTCCGAATGCAGAAGTAACTGTAGAAGGAACAAAATTAAGCTCTTCGGGTCCCTTACGGATTACACATTGGGGACTTTCAGGACCCGGTATTTTGAAATTATCAGCTTGGGGTGCGCGTGAACTTGCAGATAAAAACTACCATTTTAA
>JANMYC010001495.1:0-2408 GCA_031381715.1 Saprospiraceae bacterium | reverse complement strand
TCAACGCATAACGCTCTGCCAATATGCTTTTTCGCAAGTACCGACTCGGATTAGACTCAGTAACGGACTATCATTGTCCCAATGAGATACGCAATCTCTCACCATGATGATTCGATACCAAAGTTAATAGACGCCACAACTGTTTTTCAAGCTTTTTCAAAGATCTTTTTCATGGACTCAGTATGAAGAGGGTTTTTAACCTATAAAAACGAGAAAATAAAAGGGTGAATTAACCTATTTTATGAGGCAGCTTCTTTCAATGCTTTTGAAATATTCTCCAAACCCGTTTTCAAATCTTCCATGGTGGGCCAACCAAAACCAATTCGGAAATAACGTTTATCCATATCGAACCAATGACCGGAACCAACGTAGGTTTCATATTTTGAATTTAAAAGGGAATAAAACATTTCAACATCAACTACATCTTTGATGCGGGGGAAACAGACAACCCCTCCTTCTGGCATTCTACAATCCAAATACTTTTCATGCGATAACCATTCTTTTAAAATATTAAAATGTATCCGTGCTTTGGACTGTATTGAAGGAGAAAAAATGGACTTTGTTTTTAAAAATTGATAGGCAATTTCTTCATCAACGATAGAATTTGTAATAAATATCTGCTCTTTAGCTGCAAGGAAGGTTTCCATTAAACCCTTATTTTGACATAAAATCCATCCGATGCGAATGCCAGGCAACCCGTATGCTTTAGACATTGAAGATACACTAATCACTCTATCACTCAAAGTAGCTGCAATGGGTGGAGGTGTACTGAAAGCTAAATCGCGGTACGTTTCATCGACTAAAAGATGAATTTGGTGCTTTTCAACAATTTGAACCAACCCCCTCAGTATTTTTTCAGAAAACAACTTTCCCGTAGGATTATGTGGCGTAGTAATACTGATAAGCTGTGTATTAGGGCGAATGAGTGCTTCTACTGCATCCAAATTCACCTCAAAATCGTCTTCCATTTTAAGCTCTATAAAATCAATCTCGCAGCCTATTGCTTTAGGCGTTTCAATATTGGTCGCATAATTGGGTCGCATAACTATCAGGTGATCTTCTTTTTCAAGAAGGGACGTATTGATTATAAAAAGAGCCGCCGCAGCGCTTTGAGTCATGAGCACATCCGAAATGCCCAATCGTGCATCTTCTGCAATAAGCGCCCTAAGTTCTGGCTTTCCAATGTGGTCGCCGTAGGAAATGAGTAGATTTTTTAAAGAAATATTGAGGCTATCAAATGAGAGATCATCCATTGAGCTTTCCGTAAGATTGTACCGAATATTATCATATCCCATTTGTTCGGGTGATTCAATCTCAATGGGCATTCTTTTATATTTCATATCGTATAAGATTTAAATGCAATAATTTTAACTAAAAATAAATACCCCCCTCAGTAAATCCAAGTTTTTCCTCACATTTCATTGGTTTTTCTTTACGGAAAAGGCTAACTTTGCGGCGAAATTTATTTTTAAAATAAAATAACATTTTTAATCAATTGATTATCAATTAAATATGGAAGCAACTTTGAAAAAAAAGGAAGTTAAAAAAACGCATAACTTCAGCGCAGGACCCGCAATTCTGCCTGCTGCTGTGATTAAAGAAGCAGCTCAAGGTGTGTTAAACCTCAACGGAACAGGTTTGTCTGTCCTTGAAATGAGCCATCGCAGCAAGGATATAGGTGCTATCGCAGATGAAGCAACTCAATCTATCAAAGACCTTTTAGCATTGCCAGAAGGTTACGAAGTACTTTGGATGTCAGGTGGTGCTTCCTCTCAGTTTTTTATGACTGCAATGAATCTATTGAACGATGGTGAAAAAGCAGCTTTCGTAGATACGGGCACATGGTCATCCAAAGCCATTGAAGCAGCCCGTCAGTTTGGCAATGTTGAGGTATTGGCTTCTTCAAAAGATACCACCTACGACCATATCCCACGCAAATACAAAGTGCCATCCGATGCAAAATATTTGCATTTAACAAGTAATAATACCATTTATGGCACTCAATATAATAATTGGCTGCCGACTACGGAGCTACCTATAGTGTGTGATATGTCTTCTGATTTTTTAAGTCGCCCGATTGATATTTCTCGTTATGGCCTCATTTACGCTGGTGCTCAAAAAAATCTGGGTCCCGCAGGTGTAACTGTAGTAATAGTAAAAAAAGATTTATTGGGTAAAGTGACGCGCCAAATCCCTGCAATGTTGGATTATCGCACATTTATCAAGGAGAAATCCATGTATAACACACCTCCGGTGTACGCTATCTACGTCTGTATGCTCACTTTGCGCTGGATAAAGCAAATGGGTGGTTTGGAAGCCATGGAAAAGCATAATAAAAAGAAAGCGAATATACTTTATAAAGAAATTGACTCTAATCCATTGTTCAAGGGTAATGTTGAAAAACGTGA
>JANMYC010001482.1:0-2568 GCA_031381715.1 Saprospiraceae bacterium | reverse complement strand
TTTAGCCACTGATAACACTGATATTGACTGGTTTTACACTGATTCACACGTAATTTTTTAAAAAATCAGTGTAAAATCAGTCGGTTTCAGTGTTATCAGTGGCTAAACGGAGCAACAGCGACTATCTGGCTAAGCAATTACAAAAGGGGATAAAATAGTGGTGAGTGGCAATATTGCAACGCATGGCGTGGCGATAATGAGCGTGCGAGAAGGTTTGGACTTTGAAACAACAATTGAAAGTGATACGGGGAATTTGAATCATACTGTTATTCAACTTTTAAATGAATTTGGGGATAAAATCCATCTTTTACGTGACACGGGGCGGTGTGGCAACAGTTTTAAATGAAATAGCACGGGATTCTAAATTGGGAATTGATATATTTCAAAAAAATATTCCTGTTATTGAAGAAGTGTATGGGGCGTGCGAACTCTTGGGACTCGACCCGCTTTATGTGGCGAATGAAGGTGTGTTTTTAGCGGTTGTTGATGCCGAAATTGCTGATAATTTTACTGAAATACTGAGGGGGTGCGAGTATGGCGAAAATGCCTCGATTATGGGTGAAATAGTTGAGACGCACCCACGGCAAGTTATTTTAACCAGTAAAATTGGGGGAAAACGAGTGGTCAATATGCTTATGGGCGAGCAATTGCCACGGATTTGTTGAAAATTGAAATCAATTAATACAATATAGTAAATGTTTGAAAAACTTCTACCTTTTGAAGTAGCGCAGTATATTTTGAGCAAATGCAACACGTATCAGCAAGCATTTAAAGCCATAAATAAGCGAGCTCAATTGAGATTTGAGCACCGTGATTGGACGGGAATCCAAGCTGATATGCGCAAACGATTGACGCTTTACAGAGACTTCGTAGGCGATTCTAAAATTGAGTTGACGGCTAAGTTAGGCAAAGATTTAAAAGACCCCGCAATATGGAGGCAAGTGAAACCTATGTACGAAGAACAAGTTTTAAACCTTTACTACAGGGATATTGCGGAAACTTTTTACAACTCCATTTATCGCCATGTGCACAAAGGGTTGAGTGTGGATAAAGAGCAAATGTTCGTGTTACCTACTTTGGATAACATGGATTATCAATCCGCTCGACCAATTTTTAGGACGTATTATGGTAATCAAGCAACTCGAAGCATTGTCCAACAACTTTTTGAAGACTATAAATTTGATGCCCCCTACGAAAACAAAGACAGAGATATTGACATAGTAACAACTAAAATTTTAACCGATTTGCTATCAAAATACCAGACGGATGAAAACACCCGTTTGGAGGTTTTAAAACCCATTTTTTACAGAAACAAAGCGGCTTATATAGTAGGTAGAGCTTTTTTAGGGGGGCAAATTCACCCTTTTATTATCCCATTTTTAAACGAAGAGGAGGGCGTTTATGCTGATGCTCTACTTTTGGAATACAACCATATTTCGTCAATCTTTACGTATTACAGAGCGCATTTTTTAGTGGATATTGATATCCCAAGTGAGATGGTTCGATTTTTAAAATCCATTTTACCCCACAAGCCTGTTAGTGAATTATATACATGTTTAGGTTTCGAAAAACACGGTAAAACGGAGCTTTATCGCAGTTTTTTGAATCATCTTGATATTAAAACTAATGAAAAATTTGACTTTGCACCCGGTATAAAAGGTATGGTAATGGCGTGTTTCACTATGCCAAGCTTCAATATGGTTTTTAAGATTATTAAAGATAGTTTTGCCCCACCCAAAAACGTGTCGGAAAAGGATGTAAAAAAGAAGTACGAACTGGTTACTCAACATGATCGTGTTGGAAGGCTGGCAGATACGCACCTATTTGAAAATTTTGTTTGTAAAAAAGACCTTTTTACGCCCGAACTACTCGCTGAATTGCGCAAAATGGCAAAATCGAAGGTAATACTGAGGGGCGATAAGGTGGAAATAAAGCACCTGTATGTTGAAAAGAAAATGATTCCACTCAACTTATTTTTGGACGCTGCCAACGACGAAGATATATACCACATTCTGAATGACTATGGTATTGCTCTGAAACAATTAGCAGCCGCCAATATTTTTCCCGGTGACTTATTGCTCAAAAACTTCGGCGTCACGAGGCTAAAACGAGTGGTTTTTTATGATTACGATGAAATAGAATTAATCACAGATTGTCATTTCAGGGAAATGCCGCAAGCTCTCAACCATGATGATGAAATGTCGCAGGGTGCTTGGTTTTATGTGGGTGAAAAAGACGTTTTTCCAGAAGAATTTCCGCCGTTTCTGTTCCCAAAAAAAGAATTACGAACGATTTTTGAAAGCTATCATCCCGATTTATTCAACGCACAATATTGGAATTTTGTTAAAAACGAACTTTTAAAGGGCAATATTATAGATGTGTTTCCATATCCTGAGTCGCTAAGATTTGGTTACGAGGGATGGAAAAGTAGTTGAAAATTTTAATTGCTTAGCTGCTCGGTCGCTTGCGTTTCGTTTGGCCACTGATTACACTGAAATTGACTGATTTTACACTGATTTTTTTTTAAAAATACGTATAAATCAGTGTAAAATCAGTCAATTTCAGTGT
>JANMYC010001481.1:0-8701 GCA_031381715.1 Saprospiraceae bacterium | reverse complement strand
CCTTTGAAAACCAACGGTGGTTCGACATTGTGCGTTTCAATACAACCATGACCACGCTCACGGCAGAACAGATAATGAAAGACCATTTTGCAAAAGAATTTGCGAGACATTACGCACAATATCCTGCGCCAATTATTCCTTTGGCACAATTGCAAGCGAATGTTACGGCTGCAAAATTGTTATTGCCTATTCCACAACGTGAAATAGATACCAATACAGGTTTGAAAATTGACCAAAATCCGGGGTATTAGTTTGATAGAGTTTAAAATTATCAAGCCTCGTTTCTTTCTTTCTTTATGAAGGAAACGAGGCTTTTTTTTATTAAAACTGTCTTTTAATGAGTTTATACTGAGGGGGTAAATATTCTGATGATTTCGTCTATATTTGTTTAATAAAATGGTAAACCTAAACATATTTGACATTCTCATCAGTCTTAAAAGAGTCTTTTTGCTGGTTTTAAAACAAAAAGTGGATTGCGTAAGTTTGTAGAACCAGAACGAGTGTGTTTTAACTGAAACGTTTTAAAATTAAAATAATATGGAAATTGGTATAGATAGTTTTGCGTCGGCGATGGTGGGCAATGATTCGGAAAAAGGGATGAATAGTCGGGATGCACTGTCTGAATTGCTTGAAAGAATAGAACATGCGGATAAAGTTGGGCTCGATGTTTTTGGAATTGGCGAGCATCATCGGAAAGAGTTCTTGGATTCCGCGCCAACACTTATACTTGCGGCGGCGGCGGCTCGCACCCATAAAATTCGTTTGACAAGTGCCGTGACTGTACTGAGCGCAGCCGACCCTGTGCGGGTATTTCAAAATTTCGCTACCTTAGATTTGATTTCAAATGGGCGGGCTGAAATTGTAGCGGGACGCGGTTCATTCACGGAGGCTTTCCCTTTATTTGGCTTGAATCTTCAGGATTATGATGCGCTTTTTGCTGAAAAATTGGACTTATTGCTCAAAATTAGAGATAATGAAGTAGTTAATTGGACAGGTAAATTTCGCCCAACACTTCACAATCAAGCCATTTATCCAAGACCTTTACAACAATCCTTACCGATTTGGTTAGGGGTAGGAGGTACCCCTCAGTCATTTGCGCGTGCGGGTATGCTTGGCTTACCGCTGATGGTGGCAGTTATTGGCGGTGAAACGCATCGTTTCCGTCCATTGATTGATTTGTATAGAGAGGCGGGTAGGAGGTCAGGTCATGCTCCTGAAAAATTAAAAGTAGGATTGCATTCATTGGGTTATGTTGCGCCAACAACTCAAGCTGCACTTGACGATTATTACTCCGGCTATGCTGAAACCTTTACCCGTATCGGTAAAGAACGTGGTTGGCCACCCGTAACCCGCTCTCATTTTGATGCTCAAAATGGCAGATTGGGTGCTTTACTTGTAGGAAGCCCCGAGGAAATAGCGGATAAAATCCTTCGCCACAGTGAGGCTTTAGGTGGTATTTCGCGTTTTACTTTTCAGATGGATAATGCCGCATTACCGCATTCTAAACTTCTACAATCCATTGAACTGATTGGGACGAAAGTTGCGCCTTTGGTTAGGGCAGGACTTAATAAATGATAGCCATATTCTAATTAAAAACTATTAAGCCACGTCTCGACAATCAAGGCGTGGCTCAATAAGCCAAACAGCTTAGGAATGAAAAATAAATAAATCTACATTCTGGGCAAGCAGTTAAAATTAAACTAATGTCCAATTTTTAAGTTTGCCCCCATACCCCCGAAGGGGGATTATACCTCAAAAAGGTGATAATTTTGCCCTTTTTACTATTTAATCCCCCTTCGGGGGTATGGGGGCAAACTTGAAATTATGCACCTATTAAAAATAGCAAAGAATGTAAATTTATTTATTTTTCATTCCTTATTAAAATGCTTGTTTTTTTATTTTAATTGAAAAGTTTTCATATTCGTTGTTTCAGCATGAGCACCGATGAACACCTCAAACTGACCTATTTCCGTTCCCCAAGTCATATCTTTTCTGTAAAAAGCCTAATCTGAGGTCTTTATTTTAAAAGAAACGGTTCGGGTTTCACCCGCTTTTAAATTAATTTTTTGAAAACCTTTTAACTCTCGGACAGGACGGGTGACGCTGCCAACCAAATCTCTTGTGTAAAGTTGTACCGTTTCCTCGCCGTCTCTTGTGCCTGTGTTTGTGAGGGTAACTGAAGCGGTCAGCGTTTCAGTATTAGTCATTTCTGTTTTATCCAAGGTCACTTCAGAGTATTTAAACGTGGTATAACTCAAGCCATAACCGAAGGGAAAAAGCGGCGAATTTTTAACATCACGGTATTTGGATTGGTAAATCCTATCTGAAGCAGGCTCTGAGTAATTGCCTTTGTACCAACGCCCAGTGGGTTTAAAAGCATAATAAATAGGGACTTGACCTACGCTGCGTGGAAATGACATCGGCAAACGCCCCGAAGGATTGTAGTCACCGAATAAAATATCAGCTACAGCATGGCCTGTCTCGGTACCAAGCGTCCAACACGCCAATACTGAGGGGGGTAATGATGTGGGATTCGGGATGTCGGATTTCGATTTAGTATTGAATTGTTCTAAAAAACTCAAATCTAAAGGGCGTCCATGAAAAGCTAAAACGACGACGGGCTTGCCCGTAGCCACAACAGCTTTGACTAAATCCTCTTGAGCTGCAGGCAGACGAATATCGGAACGACTTGCGCCTTCACCATTCATTACGGCTGATTCGCCAACAGCTAACACGACTACTTCTGCTTGTTTTGCGATATTAAGGGCTTCATTAAAACCCGATTTATCCATAGAGTAAAAATCTGTACCACGCGCGGTTAAAATTTTAGTGCCATTTCCGACCTTTTCACGAATGCCCTCAGCCACGGAAACCACGTCTTTGGCTTCCCCAAAAAATGCCCAACTGCCATTGGGTTCTACTTTGTCTTCGGCGAGTGGACCTATCAAAGCAATCGATTTTACGTTTTTACTGAGGGGTAGTGTATTATTTGAATTTTGCAGTAAAACGATGCTTTTTTTAGCAATATCAAGGGCAATTGCTCTATTTTCTTTTGATAAAATAACTTTTGCTTCGGTGGCTGCATCGCCGTATTGATAAGGATTATCGAATAAACCCAAGTCGTATTTTAAAGCTAAAGTCCGCCTAACAGCTTCATCAACCAGTTTAATATCTACTTTCCCCGCTTTGACCAATTTGGGCAATTCATTTATATAAATATAGGACATCATATCCATATCGCAACCTGCTTTCAAAGCAGCGATGCCTGCCTCGTTGCGGTCAGCCGCGACACCATGAGAAATGAGTTCTTGAATAGACCCCCAATCTGACATGACTAAGCCTTTAAAGCCCCATTCTTTACGCAATAATTGATTAACTAAAAACGTATTGCCCGTAGCTGGTACACCATCCAATTCGTTAAAAGAGTTCATAAAAGTGGCTGCACCCGCGTCAACGGCTGCTTTATAAGGTGGCAAATACGTTTCACGTAAACGGCGCTCGGACATATCCACAGTATTATAATCACGTCCACCTTCGGGTGCACCATATGCAGCGAAGTGCTTGACACATGCCGCTATTGTATTCGATGCTGCCAGGTTTTTACCTTGATAACCGCGTACTTTAGCAGCAGCAATCAAGCTACCGAGATAAGGATCTTCGCCCGAGCCTTCCGCAACACGACCCCATCGCGCATCACGGCTGATATCCACCATAGGTGCGAAAGTTAGGTTAATACCTGTGGCTGCACATTCTGAGGCTGCCATGGCTGCGGATTTTTCAATAGCCTCCAAATCCCAACTGGCTGCTTCGCCAAGCGGAATGGGCGTCACTGTTTTATAGCCATGAATGACATCTGCACCCATCAAAAGCGGAATGCCCAAACGTGATTCTTTGACCGCCACTTCTTGCAAATGCCGTATGTTTTTAGCCCCATTGGTATTGAAAATGCCTGTTACTTGACCCGTTTTTATTTGAGCATCCAAGTCAGCTGAACTTTTGGGTTCTTGGAGCGTAGGCCCCGTTAATATCGGACCCACAACGAAATTAAGTTGCCCGCACTTTTCCTCCAAAGTCATGTTGCTGAGCAGTTCCTCTATTTTTTTATCTTTGATGGAAAGCGTTATTGATGTATTTTTTACTGCATACTGAGGGGTATCGCAACTTATAAGGCATAAAAAAATAGCCACTAAACTGAGAACAAGTTTAGGATAAGACATTGGTTTTCAAATTTTTAAATAAAAAATAAAGATTCCTGTTGTTTGATTTTAGACCACTATACAGTGATTTATTTTAGAGTTTTTTAAATACCCGAATATAATCTACTATCATTTGTTGTGGAAATACGGTAGTAGCATCAGGCGAGCCTGGCCAGTTGCCGCCAACAGCTACATTAAATAACATAAAAAAGGGTTCATTAAAAGGATATATTGAGCCAACTGTTGTGCGATTTGTTTTAAAATAGGATATATCATTGACAAGGATTTCCATATTATCTTGGGTCCAAATCAATGAAAAAACATTAAATTTATCAGAAAAATCGCCTGATGGTAAAGTATAAGTTGCTGTTTTACTAATGCTGGTTGTAGCACCTTGAGCGCCATAATGAACTGTTCCATTCACTATATTGGGCTTGGAACCTATGACTTCCGTAATGTCAATTTCACCGCAATTAGGCCAATTAACTTGGTCTATTTTTTTACCCAACATCCATAATGCAGGCCAAACGCCTTTACCTTTTGGTAATTTTGCCCGAATATCCACCCGTCCGAAAGTGAAATCTTTTTTGCTTTTCGTAATCAAGCGAGCCGAGGTATAATCGCGTCCGCCGAAAGCTTCTTTTTTAGCTTCAATAATTAGGTTGCCATTGGTTACAAAGGCGTTGTCCGTGCGGTCGGTATAATATTGCAATTCGTTATTGCCCCAACCGCCGCCGCCTGTTTCACGAGTCCAGACAGTCGCATCGAGGATTGTTCCACTAAACTCATCGTTCCATAGCTTTTCATATCCCGCATACGTTTCGGGGGTTGTATATCCATCATTTGGGACGAAAAGATAGGTATCATCGTTGCGAATTGTACCTATTCCTGAGCCTGTTCCAATTGTAGCATTCACAGGATTTGATAAAACAATCTCAAATTGTTTATCCGCTTGTTTGATTGTATCTCCTAAAGCGACAATTTCTATAGTAGCTTCTGTCGCTTTGGCGGGTATTGTCACTGTTCCACTTTTAGTAGTGTAATCTTTACCGCCGGTTGCTGTATTGTCTTTTGTTGAGTAACTGACAGTGACATCTTTGGTAATAGCTGCACTCAAAGTCACTTTAAAAGGGAAAGTTGTTTTATCATTCCCTTCAAAAAGCGTTACACTGCTGATGGATACTGAGGGGGTCGGCTCCACAGGTGTAACCGTACCTTGATCGCCACAAGCAGTTATTATTAGTAGGCCAATAAGAAATTGTATGTTTTTCATTTTAATAACTTAATTGACTATCTGAGAAACAGATTTGGCTTTTTTAAAGCGATATACCATTATTTGTTTCCCTATAAATACAATTGATAAAATCAAAGTATAAATACTTGTTGCTGTCATAAAAAGGGGATTTTAGGCCTTAAAGTACGATATTTTACTTAGGTACAAGCGTAAATTGCCAAAAACCACCGCCAAAACTGATTAATAAAACCAATTTATTAGCGGTCAATTCCTTAATGGTATAGGTAACTGAAGCCTGTGGCGTGGTCACTTCTGCACCTGTTGCCACTTTATAAAGCCCAACCCACGCACCCGTACCCACAACTGATAATTCCTTTGCATTGACTGTAAAACGGTGTGTTCCAGAACTCCAAGCTTTATATTTGGCAGGCCAAACCGTTGCTGCTTGACAGCCAGGCGAAACACCTAAATCAGCGGGCGTAACATTGCCATTACCGTCCGTGTCTGCCCAGAAATCGCCTTTATTATCATATTCAAAAATGCCTGAACTGCTAAAACTATATTCATCATTGAAATGACAACTGCGAGCGGCCACATCAGCAATACCATTTTGCCACCAAACAGTCGAAAAACTCGCATCGGGTCCTACTTTCAGCGTGCCTTCTTTGGGGTCGAGTTTCCATGTTTTTTTACTGCAACCTGTCAGCAATTGAATATTTCCAGCACAACTTGAAGGATCATCTTGTGCAATTACCACATCTTTGGTCGTAGTGCTAAAACCGCCTTTTGCAAAGGCTTGTAGAGTTACTTTATAAGTGCCTTTAAACGGAAAATAAGCTTCAACCACCGAAGAATCGCCCTTTGAGCCATTGCCCAAATCCCATTTGAACAAAAATGCATCGGGCGTTTTATTGATTAGTTTGACTTTATTTGGATTGGCTGTCGGTTGCACGTCAAAGGCAGCCGTCGGCGGTGCTGGGAGGTCTATGGCAACGTCTTGCTGCGGCGTGCAACCATATAAAAATAGACATATTAGGACTAATAGATTTACTATTTTTTTCATTGTTTATCATTTTTAAAATGAAAAATACTGAGGGGTAGCTTAATACCCTTGATTTTGCTTTAAAACACCCTGCGTAATATCAATTTCCTGCTGAGGAATAGGCAAAACTTCATGTTTATTGGCTTTAAAACCTTGACTACTCAAAACTGTTGCCGCTTTATTCAACCGAATTAAATCCCAAAAACGTAGCCCCTCAGTAGCCAACTCCAAACGGCGTTCGGTGGCAATATCATCGAGTAAAGTGGCACCCGTAGAAGTACGTGCAACCAAATTGACCCGACTCCGCACTTGATTGAGGTAGGTTTTGGCTTTAGTGTCATCACCTGCTCGTGCGAAGGCTTCGGCAGCCATTAACATCACATCAGCTAAGCGAATTTCTTTAATATTGTAACCCCAATTCAAAGCTGGTTCGCCCGTTGTGGCTTTAAATGCTTCCAAAGGGGCATATTTTTTAATAAAATAATCGGTATTTTGAAAACCTGCCGAATAGGATGCTCCTTGAGATTTGAGTACTTTACCATCAACAATTGTATGCTCAAAACGCGGGTCTGTTTTCATAAAATTAGCCAAATCTTCTGAAACCGGGCAGAAACTCCAGCCTGTTGCATAGTTTGCGCCCACAAAGTCACGCATTCCGAAAAACTGAACGCTGTAATTGCCTTCAGTGAAATTATTGAAATTTTCCCAACCGCCTCGTTGTACATTTGAATGGACAATTTCAAAGATTGATTCAACACCAAATTTATTATTGGGTTTGAAAATATCGCCATAGTTTCTTTCCAATTTGTACAAGCCTGAGCTGATAACGCTTTCAAAAAGTGTCGCAGCTTCATTCATGCGGCTATTATTGTTTTGAAACAAAATGACTTTGCCAAATAGGGCTTTTGCTGCGCCTTTGGTGCTACGCCCCAATTCCTCAGGAATGACCGAGTCAGGAAATTTGGGTTCAGCAACAGCTTCTTTCAAATCTTTTTCAATTTGAGCGTAAATTACTGAGGGGGTCGTTTGCGTTTGTTTATAAATCGCATCAGCCCCTAAAGTATTGGTAATCAAGGGAATATTGCCAAATAAACGCACCAAATCGAAGTAAAAATAAGCTCTCAAAAACTTAGCTTCGGCAGTATAACGCGCCTTTTTTTCAGCTGTCAAGCCTACAATATCCGTGGCTTGCATTTTTTCTAAAATCAAATTAGCCCGATAAATACCCGCATAGTTTTTATTCCACAAACCCCGCTGAGGACCCAAATTAGGGTCGAGCGTGAATTTATCCCAAGCTAACCAAGAAGGTTGGTCGGAGGCGTCGCTTCCTCCTGTATGGCAATCGTCGGAAGCCGTATTGAGTAAGCCTAATTTCATTGTCCAGCCATTTGTGCCACCCCATTGCAACACATCATACACCGCAACAAGCCCTTCAAAAACCTCTTTATCTGTTTTATAAAAATTGGATTCAAGCTTTGTTCCGATGGGTTTTAACTCAAGAAAATCCTTGCTACAAGCTTGCATCAATAACAGACCTACGACCAAAAGCCCGATTTTATGATTGATATATTTCATGTCTTTTATTTTTAAAATTTGTCAAAACGTTAGGTTACCACCCACCAAAAAGAAGCGGGCTTGAGGATAAATACCTCTATCTACGCCAAAACTTCCACCACCGATTTCAGGGTCAAAACCTTTCGCTTTCGTTAAGGTTAAAAGGTTGTTACCCGACACATAGACACGGCATTTTTTAATACCCACTTTTGATACTATACTGAGGGGTATTGTGTAGCCGAGTTGTAGCGTCCGAACACGAAAAAATGAACCATCTTCCACATAAAAATCGGAAGAACGGCTGAAATTTTTATTCGGGTCATTCATAACAAGGCGCGGATACGTGTTCGATGTGCCTTCGCCTGTCCAGCGCGCCAATGCATCGGTAGTCATATTTGCCATTTGCAAATCGAAGCGGCGATTGGCTCTATAAACTTGATTCCCAGAAACACCTTGACCGAATAATATAAGGTCAAAACCTTTATAAGCGGCGGCAAAATTGAAACCGTAAGTAAGGCTTGGCGTTGGGTCGCCGATTTTAGTGCGGTCATCAGCATCAATTTTACCGTCACCATTAATATCTTTAAAACGGAAATCACCTGCCCTTGCATCGGGTTGAAGCAGTGCACCGTCTTTGCCTTTATAAGCAGCAACTTCGGCTTGATTTTGAAAAAT
>JANMYC010001477.1:0-6328 GCA_031381715.1 Saprospiraceae bacterium | reverse complement strand
CCTTTGAAAACGTGCCCCAAATGCCCGCCACAGTTTGCGCAAACAATCTCTACTCTATAACCATCCGCATCAGCCACGTACTTGATTGCACCTTCTATTTCGTCATCGAATGAGGGCCAGCCACAGCCACTATCGAATTTGGATTCTGAGTGATAGAGTGGTGCATCGCAGCGGCGACAGACATACGCTCCAGCTTCGTAATGTTTATTGAATTTGCCCGTGTTGGGGTATTCAGTGCCTTTATACACGATTACTCTTTCTTCCTCTTTTGTGAGCTCGTTGAATTTTAACTTGTTTTCCATATTATTTTATCTGATAGATTATTGAACAATGATAGCCTAAAAATCGGCTTTTATTTCGATATTTAAACAAAAAATACCTGATTTAGTTCTATTTTACTGAGGGGGTAAGAAGTGTTTATTTTTGCCAAACTACTCATATACGAATTAAAAACCCTAATAAGTTAATGGACTTATCAGGGCTTAAGATTAAACATATATTTTCAATTCCAATTCAATCCTCACTTTCTTCAATCGTGACGTTGAATGTGCCTTTTTTATCTGATTTTCCGTTTTGGTATATTTTCATATATTTTTCATGCAGCTCTTTCGGCATTTCTTTATTATTGATTTTGAGCCGTTTATCCGAAAGCTCTATTTTATATGATTTTTTATCTTTACTAATGAAACCATCCCGTTTTAGTTCTTTTACAATTGCTGATTTAGGGTCTTGATTCCAGAGAATGGTGTTATTTCCGTCATTATTGAAAAAGAATTGCGAATGTTCTTCGGCATTTTGACGCAGTTTATCACTATTTAGTTTGATTTTATCTACATTTTTCCTAAGTATATCTCTTTCAATGTCGAAATTTTTCATGATATCGTCATTGAACATTGTCTTGCTATTATTAAAAAGCTTAATTCTGCTTTTAAATTTAGGATCAATTTTTATGAGCACATTGCTATCCAAATTTTTAAACGGAAATCTATGATTATCTCCATCCCATTCGAACTGAGGAAAAGCCCTATCAAATTCTTTAAACATTCTCGGAAAATCACCCTCTGATAAATCAAAAAACTTTAATTTTCCAGTATCACGGAGTATGATGTGCTTATTATCCTCCGCTTTTTCACCATCTATGTACACTTCCTTATCGGGAGTGATTCTTATTTCTGATATTCTACCGTTGCCTTTATCCATTCTTAAAATGGTATTGCCTTGCTCATCTTTTTCTTTTTTAATATCAATCGAGCCATAGCGGGATCTCCGCGGTGGTGCTGGCGGGGTAGGAGGAGCGGGCGGCGCTGGTGGTGTCCCAAATGCAGGCGGCGTAGGTGGCGTAGGTGGTGCCGGTGGCGCTCCAAACGCAGGTGGTGCAGGTGGTGCTCCAAACGCAGGTGGTGCAGGTGGTGCAGGTGGAATTGGTAGATTTTGAACAAGGTCGTCCGTAATATCTTGATATTTATCAAAATCCTCTTTGTTAATCTCTTTGTCGTCAATTTTAAGTCGGGTTATTTCACCGTCTTTAATGTCGATTAGTACTGAGCGACCATCTTTATCCTGGGTTATTTTGATTTCTCCTTTGCGTTTCGGGACAGTGTCACCTATGAAGGCTTCAATTTCCGCAGGCGCGATAGAGTCCAATAGAGGAGTTGTGGGTTTATTGTAATTGCTGAAAGAGAGTGTGGCGACTACTCCAAGCAACAAACCCGTAGCTGCAAGCTTTTCCATGATGTTTGAACGATTTTGTGGCTGATTAAGAATTCTTTTTATACGTTTTAATAAAAATCCTTTTCGTTGACCCGAAAAGGTCATGGCTAATCCATAAGTTCTGATGTTTTGATGTTGCATTTCCTGCAAGGCTAAAAGTGCTTTGGCATAAGTGAGGGAGTTACCGCATAGGTGGATGGCGGTATCGTCGCATCGGTTTTCACGTTCCGCTCGGATATTGGCGGAAATCCACCAAACTGCTGGGTGGTAGTAAAATAAAATTTCGACAATGGTTTGAATGATGTTTATCAGGTAATCCCTGCCCGCAATGTGCGCCAACTCATGCGCTAAAATGGCTTCTACTTGCGCAACCGACATATTATTGACCGCCCCAATAGGGATGAGTATCATGGGTTTGAGCCAACCAATGACCATGGGAACGCCCACAAGAGCCGATTCGTAGAGATAAACGGCTTGTTTTATCTTTAATTTATTTTTAAAAACGTTCAATCGGGCTTGCCATTCGGGACTATCCGCGAGCGTTCCTATCGAAATGGGTTGTAAATGGCGATTTTTTAATATTTCAATGTACATCAATCCACCCATCAATCGGAGGATAAAAAATAGGACGCCAATGAACCATAAAATGACTATCAAAGGCATGTGCTCATCGAAAAAAAGGAGAGCATTATAGACGAATCCACTATTCCCAATCATGTCTGATAGACTTAAAATACCTGAATCAAGGGCTGTTTTTTCGGTTAGTTCCGTTAAAAAATCGGAGTTTGTACTCGTTTGAGCACGCGAATCGTAGATATAATAAAAGGTGAAAATAGAGGATAACAGCATTGTCAATAATGCTGAATTGGCTATCCAATAGCGGGCGTTGGACGTGAGACGTTTTACACTCATCAATAGAATTGCCATAATTGAAGCTATCAGAATGCCTTGCCAGATGGAGTGGAGGACTGTCCAGCCGAGGGCAAATTGCATATTATCATCGAGAATAGTATCTAACCAGTTCATTTTTAATAATTTAGAGGTAAATTTCGCCTGATTTAGAGATAAATACTGAGGGGGTATATTTTGAAACTGTTTCTCACTCCTTATTTTCCATTTGTTCTATTAATGCTTTTATTTCTGACAATTCGGCATCGGTAGCAGCATGGTTACCAAGTGCTTGCATAACCAATTGCATAGCAGAACCTTTAAAAGTAGTGTTGACAAATTGGTTGAGTAATTTTTGCTGTGTTTCTTCCTGTTTATAAATGGCTTCGTATGTGTGAGAGCGGGTGCTGTCATCGCGGCTCAATAAGCCTTTATCAAACATCATTTGCATCATTTTGAGCGTGGTGGTGTAGCCTACTTCGCGGTTTTCACAGAGTTTTTCATTCACGTAACGCACACTGCTGGCTCCACTTTGCCATAAAATATGCAGAATCTCTAATTCAGCTTCCGTGGGTTTAATAAAATCATTCATTTTATATTATATTTTAAAACTAATTTTACACTTTAATATTCTATGTACGACAAATATAGTACGACAAGCGTCGTATATCAAAATTTTTGTACGATATTTATCGTACTTTAACACTTTTTAACATTTTAAAATGAAAAATAAGGTATTAATCATTTTGCTTTTTCTTTCAAATATGGGGATAGTCACAGCACAAAGTATTGATTATCAAATACTTAAAGACTTGAGTAAGCTGCAAAGCCCTTCGGATAATAAATTCAATAAATTTGTGAGTGATGCAGCTGCTCCCCTCAGTATTGGAGCACCTTTATTGATATTTGGCGTTGGGCTTATTGAAAAAAATAAGGATTTGCAGGAGAAAGGTTTCCAAACGGGTGTGGCATTCGCAGCGACGTTGGGTGGAACTTATGCCTTGAAATATTTGGTGAATCGCCCGCGTCCGTATATCACGCATCCTGATTTAAAGAACCTCACTACTGAGGGGTCGCCTTCTTTTCCGAGTGGGCATACTTCTTCTACATTTTCAATAGCGACTTCCTTAAGTTTAAATTTTCGGAAATGGTACGTAGTGGTACCCGCTTACACTTGGGCTGCTGCTACGGGTTATTCGAGAATGTATCTGAACGTACATTATCCAAGTGATGTGCTTGTGGGTGCGGTATTGGGCAGTGGGACGGCTTGGTTGACGTGGAAAATCAATAAAAAATGGAGAGAAAAGGTTTTGAAGAAAAAAGAAATGATTAAGTGAGATATTGAGATATTGAGATATTGAGATATCTCGATATCTCAATATCGTTTCCTTACTTAGCTTTTAATTCTTTAGCGATATATATTTTACTGCCTACATTCATGTAGAATTGGTTTTTCATGAAAGCAATTGTATAGTAGGTATCTGGTTGTGTCGGGAAGTCAGCGTTGTACTTCATCGGCACGGGTTTTAAGAATGAATTGTCAACTAAATCAAACGCCAAACCTCTTTGCAGTTGGTTGATGAGTTTGTTACCGACATTCTCTACATATTTTAAACTGCCATTACCATAAGTTCTCCAAGACAAGCCATTATCAGATGATGTATAGAAGTCTGCTGATGCGAAGCCCGTAGAATAGAGTTTTGCATCTTTTTCAAAGAAATCGTAAGTCCAATTCTTGAAAATTTTCGTCACTTGACCCTCTGGCGTAATTCTAAATCCACCATCTTTCGTGGCTAAATAAAAATTTCCACTGAGGAAACGACAGGCTTCTATCTTACCGTCTGTACTCAATGCGGGCACTTCTATCCTTTTATTGAGGCTAATGGATTGAAAGTTTTTATTATCTGAAGTCAGTTTTATATCTAAAATCATCAATGTTGATTTGTAATATGGATATACTACCCCCGGTAAGATGTATTTTGTTCCATCTGCATTATAACAGCCAGGGCTTCTTCCAAAGAAATCTATCTGAAACGATTCTTTTAGCTCTGAATCCACCAAACTCGATGTTATAATTTTCTGAGATGCTGCGTTGCGGGTCAAATGAAATTCAACCACTTGCTTATTGTCATTCCCTTGCGAGATACGCATAAAGGTATTTTCTGATACAACAGGAGAGCCGTACAATTGACGGTCGTCAGCTAAAGCTCTTTTTTCTATCACATTATCGTTGGCATCCATTCTTATGAATTGATTATCAGATAATATGAAGAGTTCGTTGGTGCTGCTGTAAATAGATTTTACTAAAGTGCGTACATCTACCGCTTTGTAAGCCAGCCAATCAGTTTGCGTAGTGGTAGTCGTACCGGTGTTTGTATTGTTGTTAGGTTGTGGGTTGTCTTCTTTTACCAACGGTACACACGAAGATAGTAAGGTTATTAAAGACAGACTCAGTAATGTAGTCCTCATAGGATTTTGTTTTTAATTGTATGAGTTTGGATTCTAGAAGCGGTTTTATCAGCCTTTATTGCGGCTGAATAGAAGTGGTAATGTTTGTTAATTTGTTTCATGATGCCAGTGATAGTTCATCAGCTTAGCAAATGATTTATCCTGTTTGTTTTTACACAATACAAATCTATTATCTTTTATCGAGAATGCAATTTTATTTTACTATTTTAACGCCGTTTAATAGTAAAATTGCCCTAAAAACAGTACGTTTTAAGCCGTTAAATCATAAAATCAGCTTGTCACATCGCCAACGTGGAATGGTAAAAATATAATAAAACTACTGCCTTTACCCAATTCACTTTTTACATCTATTGAGCCTTTGTGCGCTGTTACCATCGTTTTGACATAAGCTAATCCCAAACCAAAACCTTTCACATCGTGTAAATTACCCGTGTGGACACGATAAAATTTTTCAAATATCCGTTTTTTTGCTTCTTTAGTCATGCCGATACCTTTGTCAGCTACCGTTATTTCTACGCCGTTAGACACGTTGCGCGTACTGACCATTATCTCAGGTTTTTCAGGTGAATATTTATTGGCATTGTCCAATAAGTTGTTGATAATATTGGAAATATGGTTTGAATCACCTTCAATGACGGGTCTTTCGGCACTCAAATTAGAGGATACGTGGCCATCTTTTTTCTCTACTTGCAAGCTGATATTGCCAATGGCTTGATGAATCACTTCGTGCAAATCGATGGATGAAAAATTCAGCTTCATGGTATCGCGCTCTATGAGTGCCATTTGAAGCACTTTTTCAACTTGCCCGTTCATCCGTTTATTCTCCTGTTTAATAATATCCGCAAATCGTCTGACTTTATCGGGATTGCTGATAATAGCGGCATTTGTGATAGAATCCGCGGCTAAAGAAATAGTGGCGATGGGCGTTTTGAACTCATGCGTCATGTTATTGATAAAATCCGTTTTCATTTCAGATAATTTTTTCTGACGGAAAAAAACGGTGATGGTGTAAGCAAAACAGCCTAAAATAACGGCAACAAACAGGAGAGAGAGCAATAAAATATTCCAAAGCCCCTCCCAAATATACCGTTCTTTACCGGGGAAAACAATCGCCAGTTTGCCCGGTGAATAAATATCAGTTGAAAATAAATTGACTTGATATTTTGAATTTTTTAAACTACTAAATGCTATTTGGTTTTCTTCTGGAATGAGAAAATGATTGTTGTAGGCAATAAAACCATTAGAAGTATTTGAAAATATG
>JANMYC010001455.1:0-2508 GCA_031381715.1 Saprospiraceae bacterium | reverse complement strand
TTAAAATTAATAATCACCCGTTTCACTGCCTCATCTTTTGTGAGATTATGACTTTGTTCTATTAAACGCGGTGGTTCACCTTTCGCGTCGAATCGAGGTGGTGGTACGCCTTTATTATCTGGTTTTGATATTTTAGCCATTTTGTCTTAGTTTTTAATTTCTTCAATTCTATTTACCATATTTTGAATCACTTCATCTATGCTTTGAGTAATGGATTTATAAGTCGTTTCATTAGCCGCCTTTCCCGTATCGTGCGCCTGCCCGATAGAGGTTTTTTCAGGAATGGCTCCCGCGTAAAAATACCCCCCCTCGGTAATATAGCGTTTTGCGCTGTTTATTTCGTTCACACTTGAACCCACGCGAGAAAGTAGAATGCCAATTTTTTTCGCATCAATGCCTTTTCCCACCAATTCATGTGCTAAGCGGATGGTTGGGCGCAAATCATCGAGGGTTACGCCCGTCGGAAGCACGATAAAATCGCTTTGAAGGGCAATGTCGAGGGACATACGGGTCGCGTGCGGTGCACCATCGAAGATAACGAGGTCGTAATTATTTTTTTGTTTAAGTGCCTCAGCTACACTATTAAATTGCTCAACGTGGACCAAAGGCTCATTTTCTTTACTCATGCGCAAGCGATTCCATTCAGTGACCGTGCCCTGCGATAAATCCATATCCGCAATTTTTACCGTAAATTCGTTGCGCGCATATTCCACTGCCAGCAACCTTGAGAGCGTAGATTTACCAACGCCTCCTTTTTGAGAAATTATACCAATTACCTGTGCCATAGTTTTAAATAATTTTCGGCAAAAATAAAAAAAATCCCACGATAGTGCATAAAGATATAAAGATATAAATAGATAAAGATGAGAAAAAGACCGTTTTTTAACTATCTAAATATCCATTTGGGTATATTTCTCACGAAATTTTTAAAACCCAATTGCAATAGGGTAGGGAGTTGGTAATAATCTTAAAAATACGAAACCTGTTTTTTAAGGTTTTCGAGTGTAAATTTGTACCTTGTGATACCGTTTTAAGAGAGGTAAAAACAGAAAAAAAACTTTATGAGCTTGATGGATTTATAGTTCTATTTTTTTTAAAAGTAAACCGTTCCCTCAGTGTAAACCTATTTCAAGGTATTTTAAAATCAATAAAGATGTCTTTATATAAAGAGATAAAGGTTTTTAGCTCTTTCGCTGAGTGTATAATCGTTATTGAAACATCACAACCCACAAAGATTTGAATAAACAAGTATTGACTAAATTTGAAAAAGAAGCAATAAAGGTATCTTTATATAAAGATATAAAGGTATTTTTTTGAACCACAAATTCATCGGATTACACGAATTACACTAATTTAGATGTTGACAGAATTAAAGCGAATGACACTAAAATTGCCCTTAAGGGCAATTTATTCGTGAAATTAGTTAAAATTGTCAGCACGTAAATTAGTGTAATTCGTGTAATCCGATGAATTCGTGGCTTAATAACTTTTATGTATGGTTTCAAAGGTGTTTTTAATCTATTTCGATGAGTGCATAGTCATTATTAAAATCTCTTAACCCACTAAAACTTGAATAAACAAGCATTGACTAAATTTAAAAAAACAACAAAGTTATCTTTATATAAAGATATAAAGGTTAATTTTTTGTTTTATTGCATATTATAATAGACTTTGAAAAGCTATGGAACAAGATAATAAAATCATCCTTTTTCAAGAAAAAGCCATCCGTAGGATTTGGCACAATGAGCAATGGTATTACTCAGTAGTAGATGTCATTGAAGTATTGACGGATAGCCCGCAGCCCAAAACCTATTGGGCAATGATGAAAAAGAGAGAAAGTCAACCGTTCACAAATTGTGAACCTTTGAAATTATTGGCTGCAGACGGTCGCCAAAGGCTCACAGATTGTGCTAATACTGAGGGAGTGTTCAGAATCATCATGTCTGTGCCTTCGGCTAAGGCTGAACCGTTTAAGAAATGGTTGGCCCAAATAGGGCAGGAGCGCATGGAGGAAATTGAAAATCCCGAAATCGCCATCGAACGTGCGCGTGAACTCTATAAAGCTAAAGGCTATCCCGAAGAGTGGATTGAGCGCCGAATTAAGAGTATCGAAATACGCAAAGAGCTCACGGACGAATGGAAGAATAGGGGCGTGAAAGAGGGACAAGAATATTCCATCCTCACCGCTGAAATTGCCAAAGCCACTTTCGGATTGACGCCCGCCGAACATAAAACCCTCAAAGGCTTAGAAAAAGAAAATTTGCGCGACCACATGACCAATTTGGAACTTATTTTCACGATGCTCGGAGAAGATGTTACTCGGAATGTGGCGATAAAAACGGATGCCCAAGGCTTTCTTGATAACCACGAAGCGGCGGCAAAGGGAGGGCAGGCGGCGGGAGAAGCTCGTGAAAGGGTAGAAGCTATTTCAGGTGAAAAAGTTGTATCGCCTACAAACTATCTTAACCAAATTAAAGATGCTGAAAAGAACAACTCCTTGTTTTTAGG
>JANMYC010001434.1:0-9099 GCA_031381715.1 Saprospiraceae bacterium | reverse complement strand
GCACTGAATTTCACGCTGAAGCCTTGAAATATCGGGAGAAAAAAATCTTGATTTCCCTATCCGAACGCATGAAAGATTATCTTAAAAAAAGATTAGGTCCTTACGAAGCGTTTTTAAAATGCCAAATTCACATGATTGCTTTGGCAAAAGCCTATGTCGAGCGGTTGGTTTATCGTGAAATGATTAAAAAACTGGACACCCTTGAAAACAGTCCCGAAAAGGAAATGCTGCAAAAAATAACCACTTTTTACGCTCTAAATTGTATTTATGAAGATAAAGGCTGGTTTTTGGAAACTGATTACATGGATGGCAGCAAAACCAAAGCCATCAGAAGGGTCTTAAATAAACTCATTCAGGAATTTCGCCCCGAAGTGGAAGGACTTGTCAAAGCATTTGGCATTCCCCAAGAGTCGTTGAATGCTGAAATTTTAAAATAGTGGGTTTGTTGTACCCTCAGTATAAAGCTACTTTTTTCTCGATTTTGAGAAAATTTTAAATATTAATGAAAACTGAAAATGTCGGTGTGACTTTAAGTCACACCGACACCATAAATCATAATTGATTTTTGAAACTGAACACTTATTTCACCCTCTTACCCTTTTTAATCACCATATCCACGCGTTGTAAAAGGTTTATATATCTTAAAACATCGCCTTTCACAGCAATGATATCCGCAATTTTACCTTCACTGATAGTACCTACTTTATCATCTACCCCTTGAAAAACCGAAGGCCAGTACGTTGCGGATTTTATGGCTAAAAGTGGGTCAATCCCCATTTCACGTACCCAAATATCGAGCTCATTCCAAGTGCTTTGGCTGTGAAATTTCATTGGAATACCTGAATCAGTACCAATTAACATCACTACACCTGACTCTTTTAATTGTTGAAATTTCTTTTTTAAAGTCGGTTTTCTATAGGGTGTTACTTGAAAATAGGATAAACGACCGGGGAATTTCAAGCTCTCTTGAATATCTTTCACGATATAATCAGGCAAACCCACTTTCCACGACGGGTCATCTAATTTTTCGGGATGATCACGGGTGTAATCATAATTCCAAAGTCCTTCTACCGTAGGCGTCCAAAAGAGTTTAGTATTTGAATTAGCGGTACGTTCTTTAATCATGTTGAGCACATCCTCCGGATATTCGGGTGCCATCGCCAAACCAGTGTGCTCAAAACAATCCACACCAGCTTTTACTCCACGGCGAATCTCTTCGGGGCGGTGGCTGTGCCCGACCACTTTAAGTTTGAGTTTATGGGCTTCGTCCACAATTGCCATGACTTCATCCATTTCCATCAAGTCTTGGTCAATTAGTTTGATGCAATCCACGCCTGCTTTAGCGAGTTTTTGAACTTTTGCTCGTGCATCCAATGTGCCTTTTATACCCCAACGGAACGCCTCGGTGCCGGGGTAGGGTGCATGTTGTAAAAAAGGGCCTGACATATACATAGTGGGTCCTTCAATCATACCTTTATTGATGGAGTCCCGCACGGCAATGGATGCTTCGAGCGGCGCACCCAAATCCCGCGCACTCGTCACGCCCGCGTACAAAAGCTGTTTGGCAGAGGAAGGCATGATGATGCTGCGAAATACATTAATATACGTAGAATCCCAATGTTCGTAATTGGAATGTCCATTTATCATCAAATGCACGTGCATGTCCCAAAGTCCCGGCAGCACCGACATCCCCTCAGTTCTGATGACTTCCGCGTCCGCTGGAATGGCCAATGAACCCACTTGACCAATGGCTTTAATGCGTTCACCCTCGATAATAATCACGCTGTTTTCAATGGGTTCACCGCCGAACCCATCGATTAAGGTACCTCCCACAAGGGCTTTTTTATTTTGAGCTGAAAGGAAAATTGTAGTAAAAAACAGGATAAAGAGTAAGGTTTTCCGCATGATTGTATTGATTTAGATGAAAATATAGATAAAAAGTATTTTTAATAATAAAAGATTGGAAAGTTAATAAAAGCAATACCGATATGATTTTAAATTCGCTCAACGACTTTTATTTTAGATATTGATTTGTTGTTTGAAAATATGCCCCCTCAGTATAACCATGTTTTTTACCATTAAAAAAAGCTGTTTCCAAAGTCAATGCTTTAGAAACAGCTTTTTTAAAAAATAGCAAAATGCTCTTTTATACCTTATTTTTTGAACGTTTTTTCATAAAACGCTTTCTCTGCAGCAGATGGTTGAACTGCTTGAGTACCACGGCTGAATCTATTGCGGTGTGAAAAATACATATCCAATATATCGTTTCCGCTGGTTTGTAGCATCACAACGTCAGGCTCAGTGAACTTTGCCCGCTCTTCAAAAAGAGTGATATAATCATCAATTGAATAACCCCAATTGCACGCATTTACAAACTCTTTATCAGCATATTTTGCTTGAAGCAAGTTAGAAGAAATGTCTTTATTATCCAAAAATGGGAAAAAGAACCCTGAATCACCGATGAAAAGAAGGCGTTGTTTTGATTTTGGGAAAGTCAAATCAAAATCCATGCGCAAGCCTTGGCTATTTGTTTGAAGGCGATAAGGCAGGTTTTTACCTCCATCCAACACTTCATCTTGATTGGCTTTTAGGTCGCCGAATAAGGTAGGACGCTCGGTATAAGTTGCTGTTGAACGATGGGCGGCATTGGCTTCAATTACACTTGATAAATCATCAGCAATAATTTGAGCACCCATTTTTGACCAGTGCCCATCAATCGGCATATGAGTGACTTCAGTAGGGTCTTTTTTAGAGACATTTTTAGTCAAATCCACAAATTCAACCCCTAATTCTTCGCAGCTTAATTCTATGAAAGGTCTGCCTTCTCTTTGCGTGGGTGTTAGACTGTTACCAGTTTCTGGCGTAACGTACATAACTACTAATTTACCACCAGTAGCCTTTATTTTGTCATTTAAAGTCGAGAGATTTTGTTTGTAGCGGCTTTTCATTTCGTCCCACAATGCAGCGTCTTGCAAGATTTCTTCACGAGGCACTTCGCCGTATGTTTTTAATGATTCTTCTTTTTCTGAAGAGCCTTTTAATGACTCAGACGAGGAAGATGCAGTACTTGAAGATTCAGCTTTGAGGTCGAAGCAAGATGATAATGTAAATGTAAGTCCAAGGGCAATAATAGAAAATTGTAAAACTTCTTTGATTTTCATAAAATAAGTAAATTTAAATGGTTAAAAATATTTTAATACGTAAAACACAGATTCAGTATTTGGGCTAAAATAAACGATACTTTTTTCTTAAGTCGATCCTAAAAAAATAACGTAACTTCCTTTCAGTCTCCCAAGGACTCGGGATATATTTTTTTAGGACGACAAAAAAGTCCCGTTTATTTTAAACGCCTTCTCATTAGCTTATTAAAACTTAAAATAGATATACTCAGTTCCTGGATTTACAGTCATGGCGACTACAATAAAAGTTGTTATTGCAGCGAACTGAGGATAACGCACCCAAATGGGTTGCGTAGCAGTAGGCTCTAAAGCATACCTTTTATTGCGATTAATCCATTCAAAAACCACCAATCCTAAAATCCACAATAAACTCGACACCCCAAAATTGGGCTTACTAAAAAGAGTGATTGAAAACATACTTTTTAGGTATCCAAAAGCCGCTGTCATATCAGGTGAACGGAAAAAAATCCGTGAAAAAGTCACCAAAGCAAACGTTGAAAGTATTTGCGAAAATTCTTTCAAATTGGGTAACCATTTATTCTGTGCTACTGGCGTTTCATGCTTTTTAAAGCCCCCCCTCAGTATAGCGGGCACAAAATACAATCCATTCAAAAATCCCCACGTTACATAAGTCCAATTTGCTCCGTGCCATAATCCACTGAATGTAAAAGTGAGCAGTATATTTCTGATGTAAATGAAAGTTTTAGGGGACTTTCCACCTAAAGGAATATAAATATAGCTTGTCAACCATTTCGATAGTGAAATGTGCCAACGTCGCCAAAATTCGCCAATGTCTCGGGAGAAAAACGGTAGGTTGAAGTTTTGGATAATATCAAAACCCAAAACTCGTGCCACACCGCACGCCATATCGGAATATCCCGAAAAATCGGCGTACACTTGAAAACTGTACAATACTGCACCTATCAATAATACACTTCCGGAATGGTCTTGATAATGCGCAAATATATAAGCTACATTTTTGACCATCGCATCAGCAATCACCACTTTTTTAAATAAACCCCACGTAAATTGCATGATTCCATCTTCGGTGGTTTTCCAATTAATGGTTCTTTTTTGATTGAATTGGGGTAACAAATGCGTCGCTTGCGCTATGGGACCCGATAAAACGTGCGGAAAAAAGCTCAAATACGCCAAATATGCCACCACATCCGTAGCGGCTTTCACTTTTCCTCTATACACATCTATCACGTAACCAATACTTGAAAAAACGTAGTAACTCAATCCCACAGGCATCAGCCATTTCAGATTTTGTACCTGCCATTTTATTCCAAAAAGATAGACCACATCGTGAATAGAATTTAAGAAAAAGTTGTAATATTTCATCACTCCTAATAGACCTCCTATGAAAATACAACTCATCCAAAGGGCTATTTTACGCTCTAATTTACGCTCCGTACTATCAATAATACCCGCTCCAAAAAGACTGATACAGGATATTAGTGCAATAATAATGAGGAATTTTGTACTCAACCAACCATAAAAAATATAGTTAGCGATGAGCAAAAGGAAATTCTGCCAGCGATGTGACCCCCTCAGTATCCAATATAAAACAAGGACAACAGAGAAGAATATTGCAAATGGATATGTATTGAATAGCATAGATTTCTCATTAGATTGTGTACTAATTTTTCATTTGCAAATTATGAGCCATGCTTTTGTGATTGGTTTATTTTCAATAAAAAACAAGTGTTTTGTATCCAATTATAAGTATCAAAGAGCCTATGATGAAATTTTCATTTAAGTGGTTAGACATTATTATGTTGAAGTAACTTTTGAAAAGTTTACAACTTTCCAAAAGTTGTAACAAATTTAAAATCAACATTTTATATTAAAATTTGTAATTACTTAGTCAGATAGTCGCTGTTGCTCCGTTTAGCCACTGATTACACTGAAATTGACTGATTTTACACTGATTAACACGTATTTTTTTTAAAATCAGTGTAAAATCAGTCGGTTTCAGTGTAATCAGTGGCTAAATAGAGCGTAAGCGACTATCTGGTTAAGTAGTCACGTCTTGGTACTTATAATATTTCCAGTTAGCAAAAAACAAACCCCGAGAGCTTTTGATAGCTTCTCGGGGTTTTAGTATCTTTTGACCTATTTTTTAATCAGAGACTACTACAGAACCAGCAATTTTATCATGCATCGCCCTTCCGTGCTTATCGCTGTGAATAGTTAGAAACGAGACCCATCCGAGTGACAGTTTGACGGCGTAACGGAATAAAGACGCTATAAAAGGTATATTTTGTGAAACGCCATTGATAGAGAGTTCCTTAAAGTTTTTTACTCGGATACCCATCATTGCTTGACCCAATGTCCTATTTAAAGTGGTACAAATGGGTTCATATGAAAATATTAAAAAGAAAGCGGCTATGCGCACAATTTGGTTGTCTAATTTGATGGATTCAAATATGGATGTTGTGATAAACATTAAAACTATGATAATGATAGAATCTATCATGCTGGATTTAATACGCACCAAAAGACTGGGCGGATAAATATAAGATGTGGGATTATGGTCGAGTAGTGCTTTACTTTGATTTTTCATTTTAATAAAGATTATTGTTAAAAAAGCTGGTTTTAATCCAAGTACTCAATAATGAATCAATCAAACGAGAGACCTTAATAAATGTTTTAATTTTTGCTTTTAAAATTAGATAATTTAGCTATTTATCACCTGTCAAACTGACATTTCGTCAGTCTTTTTACTTTCGAATATGACAAAATTTGGAGTTGTTTTAACAAAATGTCATTCAAAATTACCTATTTGGCAGTTTTTACGGGGTGGCATCTGATTTGATAAAAAACTGTAGAAATATGATTAATGACATTTCAAAAACATAAAAATAAAGTATAGGATTATGGCAAAAATTATTGGTATTGACTTAGGAACGACAAACTCATGCGTCGCTGTGATGGAAGGCAGTGAGCCTCGTGTAATTGAAAATGACGAAGGTGGTCGCACGACCCCCTCAGTAGTAGCGTTTATGCCGAACGGCGAGCGTAAAGTGGGTGCTCCCGCTAAGCGTCAAGCGATTACGAATCCGGCAAAAACGGTTGCTTCTATCAAGCGTTTTATGGGACGGCGTTACAGCGAAGTTCAAAATCAACATGAAATTGAGCGCGCATCGTATAAAGTTATAAAAGGCGATAACGATACAGTACGTGTTGCTATCGACGACCGCAATTATACAGCGCAGGAGCTTTCTGCGGTGATATTGCAAAAAATGAAAAAAATTGCTGAGGACTTTTTGGGTCAAGATGTGACTGAGGCGGTAATTACCGTTCCAGCTTATTTCAATGACTCTCAACGTCAAGCAACTAAAGAAGCTGGTGAAATCGCTGGTTTGACTGTACGCCGTATCATCAATGAGCCTACGGCTGCGGCTTTGGCTTATGGTATGGATAAGCGCACTAAAGATATGACCATTGCTGTATACGACTTAGGTGGTGGTACATTCGATATTTCGGTTTTGGAACTTGGCGGTGGTGTATTTGAAGTAAAATCTACCAATGGTGATACACACTTAGGCGGTGATGACTTTGACCATGTTATCATTGATTGGTTGGCTGAGGAATTCAAAAAGCAAGAAGGTATGGATCTTCGCAAAGATCCAATGGCTCTTCAACGCTTGAAAGATGCGGCTGAACGCGCTAAAATAGAATTATCCAACTCCCAAGAGACTGAGGTGAATTTGCCTTATGTAACTGTAATCGATAATGTACCGCGCCACTTAGTCACTAAATTATCTCGTTCAAAATTCGAGATGTTAGCGGATACATTGGTACAACGTACATTAGAGCCTTGTCGTCAAGCTTTGAAAGATGCAGGTTTGCAAGCGTCTCAAATCGATGAAGTCATCCTCGTGGGTGGTTCTACTCGTATTCCTAAAATCCAACAAGTGGTGGAGGAGTTTTTCGGTAAAAAGCCGAATAAAGGCGTGAATCCAGATGAAGTTGTAGCGATTGGTGCTGCTATCCAAGGTGGTGTATTGACGGGTGATGTGAAAGATGTCCTTTTATTGGACGTAACACCGCTTTCAATGGGTATTGAAGTAATGGGTGGTATGTATGATGTGGTGATTGAATCCAATACAACGATTCCTTCTAAAAAATCAAAAACGTATTCAACTGCGGCTGACAACCAGCCAAGTGTTGAAATCCATATTTTACAAGGTGAACGCCCGATGGCACGCGATAACCGCACTGTAGGTCGATTCATTTTAGGTGATATTCCACCAGCACCCCGTGGTGTGCCGCAAGTGGAAGTAACTTTTGATATGGACGCCAACGGTATGTTGAACGTATCCGCAAAAGATAAAGGGACAGGCAAAATACAAAGCATCCGTGTAGAAGCAGGCACGGGATTGAGCAAAGACGAAATCGCCCGCATGAAGCAAGAAGCAGAATTAAATGCTGATGCTGACCGTAAAACGCGCGAAAAAGCTGAAAAAATGAATCAAGCGGATAGCTTAATCTTCCAAACTGAAAAACAGTTGAAAGAATACGGCGATAAAATTCCTGCTGATAAAAAAGAAGCTATCGAAACAGCCGTTGCAGAATTGAAATCAGCGCATCAAGCACAAGATGAAGGCATGATTGATACAGCAATGGAAAAACTCAATACAGCATGGCAGGCAGCCAGCCAAGATATGTACAACGCTACTCAAGGCGACCCAAATGCTCAAAATACTGAGGGGGGTGCTCAAGGCGAAAGTACAAGCAATGGCAACGGCAACGGCAGCACTGTCGAAGATGCAACTTACGAAGAAGTTAAGTAATTAAAAAGTATAAACTCGAATTGTATATGAGCCTCTATGCACTTAGCATAGGGGCTTTTTTATTGTATTGGGGGACAACATTCCCGCAGGTAGAAATTCATTACCCCCTCGGTATTCTCAATATATAAAAAGGTATTTTAAGTATAAAATATAAATAAATACTATTTTAAATATTTTATAAATAGATAATAATCAATTGTTTATTTATTTATTTCGTTTTTTTAACCCTTATTTTATTTATTACTATTTTTTAATATAAAATAAATGAAAACCAAACAATACCTCATCCTCGTAGATAGATTCGGTTCTCAAGCTTTTCATCAAACAAAAATCTATTCTCATCAAGTCTCTACCTGAGATAACCATTAATTTAATTTAAATAAGAAGTATGAGGATTTAGTCCTTGTATTGAAATGACTTTTAAAAGTCAAATGGTAATATGTCTGCACATAACCATATGCATACTTTTTTGTCTTAAACTTAATTTTGTCACCTTTTTTATTAATTAAATTTACTAATCATGAAAGTCTTTAAAAAACTCTTTTTGAAAAGTAGTGTAGTTGTTGCGCTGGTAGGTGCAATTGCTTACTACGGTGTGGAATCTCGTTATCTGGAAGCGTCAAGTCATCGTGAAGCCCCGATGATTGCAGAAGATCCATTGGCTGATAATACCGATTTGTACGCTTTTCGCAGTCCAGACAATCCCAACACAGTCACTGTAATAGCCAATTACATCGGCTTGGAGCAGCCACAAGGAGGGCCCAATTATGCTACTTTTGGTGAAAATATTCGCTACGAAATTCACTTTAAAACTAACCCATTAGCCTTTGGGGATGACCTTGTTTACCGTTTTACTTTCAAAAAAACGAATGAAGATCCTACTACTTTTTTCAATATTCGTTTGGGTAAACAAAACTTGAAAACTGTTTATAAAGCGGAACGCCGTTTTGGCGATGGTGCATGGGTCACGATTTATGACAATGGTATAGTGCCTCCACCGAACATAGGACCCCGCTCAATTGATAATGCTACGTTGGGCTTAGGAAAAACGTATGACCAATTGATGAAAGATGCAATTGTCTCTTCTACTACTGGAACGGGCGAAAAGATTTTTTGTG
>JANMYC010001396.1:0-1814 GCA_031381715.1 Saprospiraceae bacterium | reverse complement strand
AATATAAAAGCGTGGCATATCGTCAAGATGTGTCACGCTTTTTAATTTCAGAGTTAAAAATGCGGTTAAAAGGTTCTATATTTGTCAAAAAATGACAGTTTATGATGATTAAAATAGAAGCTGTTCAAGTTGCAGAATCCTTTAACATAAAAAAATTCCGGGCTGAGTTCCGCGCCGAAGAACATTCTGGAACCAATACCGAGGTTTTTTATCAATTAACTGACACCAACCGATACCTGTATATCTTTGATTATGGTGTCATCGTGTTTGCCAATTACGACGAATTGGGCAAAAGTGAATTTCTTAGATTTGTTAAAAGTTACGATACTTATCCTGTCGAGATTAATTTGACCGAGGAGTATAGGATTCAGTTGGATGAAAAACTTACAAAAGCATTTGTCAAAAGTGATGTAGTCATTGTTCCAAAAGTAGACCCCTCAGTATTGAGGATAGTTATGCTCAACACCGGGCAATCTGTGGCTCTGGACTACTACGAAAAACTCACCGATGAACTCATCAACTCCTCCAAAAAACACATCGTTGAGCTTGAACAAAAAGGTAAATTGAGTATTTCAAAAACAAATTTACTGAAATACATTGGTCGAGTTTTAAACGTTAAAAACAGTATTGTTGATAATCTTTACATTCTTGATGACCCCAATCTTGTCTGGGATGACGAAGCACTTGACCTATTAAACCGCAATTTGAAGACAAATTTTGACATCAATACCCGTTTTAAAGACCTCGATTATAGATTACAAATCGTGGAAGACAACTTAAAGCTATTTACTGATGTTTTAAATTTCAGAGAAAGTTCAAGGCTCGAATGGGTCATCATTATTTTGATTGTTATCGAAATTTTGATAGCTTTGTTTTTCCATAGATAATTTTTAAAAATAATTTACTAACCATTTCAATTAAAAAAAAATGACATTTCGTGTTTTATGTACTGCATCATTGATTGTAACAAGTAGCCTTTTCGCCAACGCTCAAACTGGGAGCAATGCACCTGCTTCACAACCACAAGTAACCAAGACGGTTGTAGATGTTGAAACTCTAAAAGAATATACGGGAGAGTATAAATTCAAAACGGGCGACTTAGATAAATTGGTAGTTACGATAAAAGATGGTAAGCTCTTTGGAAGTGTAGCAGGGCAAGGTGAATCAGAATTAGCGCCCACTGATAAAAAAGATATTTTCACTATCGTTAGCTATGATACGCCAGTTGAGTTTTTCAGAGATGCTGACAGCAAATTAAAAAGCTTGAAATTCACCATTCAAGGTTCAGAAATGGAAGCTGAAAAGTAGTAATCAACTGCTTTCAAAAAATTAATAAAGATGAAAAAAGGGATTATTTTGATAGTCGGATTAATAATGCAGGGCTTATTTTGTAATGAAATAAAAGCTCAAATTGGCTTATCTACCAAAAGCCATGCCCCCCCTCAGTATTTTCATCTAAAAACCTATTATAAAAGTACGAAAAGCCTCGATGTGAAAAGTTCTGCTTTTTTAAACATGAATAAAGTAGAGTCCTTAAAGCCCAAGCCTTTGCCGATGGCATTTTCAGTTGAGAGCCTTCCTTTTTTCTGTAAAATTGAGTATAAAATAGGCATGAATCAAAAACTTCCGATAAAATTCAGACTTGGAGACGTACAATACGTGGATGAATTAGAGGGAAAATGATTTTATTGGTTATTGAGCGAAGCGAAATCCCGCTTTGCGGGATTGGTTATTGGTTTTAAAACGTATGATTTGTGGATTGTTTCGTTTTCATATTTTCATAGGGCTACACCCTATGCTAATGTATAGCCCCC
>JANMYC010001394.1:0-2405 GCA_031381715.1 Saprospiraceae bacterium | reverse complement strand
ATAAAATTATTTTAATAATTTGAAAAACAAAAGTTTTTTAGTTAATTATTGTCAAAAATACACTAATTATTAGATGAGTAACTATCAGTTGAATTTTTCATAAAAAAAAGACCTAAAACGTTATTTAAAACGCATTAGGTCTTTTAAAATTTTAGCGAGGGTACCCCTCCGAGCAATCGGGGCAGGCTCTCAGTATACACTCCTTTTTAATGGAGCAAAAGGATTATTATTTGATAATCATCAATTTTTTCATTGTCATTTTTTTACCTTTTGATTGGATGCGCACGAAGTACTGACCATTTTCCAATTCACCGATTTCAAAACGTTGAGAAAGTGGTGCTGAATCAATATGCTCCGTTTTTACAATTTTACCTACCGCATCCATGATAGAAATATCAACGGGTTGACCATCCAAAATAGATAAATCAAGGCTGAAATAATCATTAGCTGGGTTTGGATATACTGCATACGCATCTGGTTTTGCATATTTCACATTGACGATTTGACTTGTTTGGGATGAACCATCGCTTGCCACGGTTGTCAAACGGTAGTAATTATCGCCATTTATTAGATTTTCATCTGAGTAAGCGAATTCACGCAATTCAGATACACTGGTGCCATTGATAACTTTTAAGCTTTTGAATTCACCCGCTTCGTTGGCTTTTTCAATATCAAAATAGTCCATCAAATCTTCCGATTTAACCACCCATTTCAATAGGGCTTTACCATTCTCATATCTACCTTCAAATGCAATGACTCTTGAACTTTCTAAAGCAGCCGTATTAGCAGGACAAGCCGTTTCTGATACCGTCCATTGCTGATTGGTACTACCTGTTTTTACGTATTGAATAGCATTGGCTTTATTAGCCGTTGAGGCACCTGTGATGTCAATGACTTTATCGGGAGCGTGCTTAGGAGAAATAAAGTAATACCCCTCAGTATTTTTCTCAAAAGCCCATTTTTGGTTATTGGTATTTTGATTGGCGTACTGATAAATAACCGCATTATTAGCCGTTGAAGAATTGGCTACTGTAATCAATTTACCACTAAAACCATTTGAAATTTGGTAATGGGTGCCATCAAAGTTTTTAATCCGCCAAGTTTGGCCGCGATCATTTGCTTTTAAAGCATCTTGCTGAATAACAATATTGTTCGATGTAGAGTTAGAAGTAATTTCTAAATGCTTATTGCTGTGGCGCGCTATCATACGATAACATTTTGCCGCATCAAATCCAGCAACCGGTGGTTGCACAATAGGACAAGTTGCATCAAACGCAATAGGCTGAGAGGCAAGGGTTGGAATAGTCCATGCCAATTTAGCTACCGCCGAGCCTCCACGCTCATAATATTCCATTCTAACAGGCACTGATTGACCTTGAGTCAATGCTACGTTTGCGGTATAAGTTGTTGAAGCTTGGTCAATCCATTTATCAATAACTTGTACATTATTAATCCATAGGCGCACGCCGTCGTCCACAGTAACTGTGAAAACATAGTTACCAGTCACTGGTGGATTGGCAATCCCTTCCCACCTTACTGAGAAATTATCGGCAGGAATACCCGTAGCTGGAGCGCCTGCTGCCCAATTATTATCAATTTTAGCTTCACCTCTCACTAAAGCAGGAGTACCAGTTAATGCGATGTTTGTGAAATATGATGCTTGCAAACAGCCTGGAATAGGCGTTATAACAGCGGGGCTATTGGGTATAGCACTTACCTCCACACCTGTTGACCAGATTGTACCCAAACGGCTGTAAGCTCTGAAATAGTAGCGAGTGCCACCGGCCAAATTCGTTACATTTACGTTTGTACCAATGCCTTTATAAATAACTTTACCCCCTTCAAAAATAGTTCCTGCGCCGGTGAAATTAGCATCAGCGGTGTAAGCTGTACCGCCTGGTGTAGAGATAAATCCTGTTGTGGGTTTAGCCACTATCATCACTTCATCGTAGTTGGTTGTCGGATTCGTCCAAGCCAATGTTGCAGCATTCGTTTGAGGTGTTGCCGCAAAATTTAAAATATTCGCTGGTTGAGACGGCGGAGTTACTGCCGTAGTCGTAGTAGTGACTGATATGCCACTCGACCAAAGCGTTCCGAGGCGCGTAAATGTCTTGAAATAGTATTGTGTACTTGCCGTCAATCCTGTTACAGATGTGTTTGCGCCTGTGCTACTGTACACGATTTTACCCGTAGTGAAATCTCCTGTTGTGGTATAGTTAGTTGCACTGCCTGAAATTGCAGACGTTTGAGCTACTACACGTATTTCATCAAAAGCCGCTGGATTCGTCCATGTCAAACCTACACTTATTTGCTGAGGTGTTGCTGCTAAATTAGTAACATCTACGGGCTGAGGTGGAGTCACAGAGCAATCCGTACAGTTCAATGTAACAACTCCTTGGTGCGGA
>JANMYC010000493.1:0-4046 GCA_031381715.1 Saprospiraceae bacterium | reverse complement strand
TATCGAAGTGCTTCTGGTGGAGGACAATGAAATGAATCGCATATTGGCTAAAACCATTTTAAATAATTTTAACGCCACTACTACTGAGGCTGAAAATGGGGTAAAAGCCATTGAACTATTAAAAGAAAAGCCATTTGATATAATTTTGATGGATATCCAAATGCCCATAATGGGCGGTTTTGAAGCCACTCATTTTATTCGCTCGGAACTTAAACTGGATATTCCTATCATCGCCTTGACTGCCAATGCTCTCAAAGGTTAAAAAGAGAAATGCGTAGAAGGCGGCATGAATGCCTATCTCTCAAAACCTTTTAGGGAAGATGAATTGATAAAACTCATGGCTAAATTATTGAATTTAGAGAACATTGAAGATGAAACGCCTGACATTAATGAATTAGTGGATACTTCTCAAAAAGATAAATATATTGAAAATACTGGTGAAATAACAGCTTCTGAAACCCCTATCTATGATTTAAACTATCTGAAAGAGGCTTTTGGGGATGCGCCCGAAGCCATTCACTCACTGCTTGAAGCATTCATTAAAGAGGGTGAATTGGGTGTTTTACAAATTACAGACTACTTAGAAAGCCGTGATACTGAGGGGTTACGCGCAACAGCTCATCGCCTAAAAGCCAATGTAGCCATGTTGAATTCTCATAATTTGTACAATTTAGCAATTGAAATAGAAGCTGAAGCTAAGACGGGCGTATTTTCAGAAGAGCTTGCCCAAAACACCGCAATTTTTAAGATAGGACTTGCCGAAATAATTGAGAAAATTAAGTCTGAAATGGATATATTGGTTTAGTTCTACAATCGTTCAAACTCCTTTTATCCACTAATTTCATTGAAATAAGCGACTAAATGGAGCTTGAACAGTTGTGAGAACACTAAGCTTTTACCAAATATCACTCCCTCTCAATCGGGCAAGTCATACAATGTGAACCGCCCCGTGCGCGCGATAACTCATTGGATGGCAACGTGATAATCGTATTTTCAATAGTTTCAGGATTAATAAGCCCTTTTTTAAAATTTTCTAAAAAGACTTTTGCGGGTAAAATAGTGTAGCCGAAGTCCTTGAAAGCTTCTTCTGTCTTAGGATTGCGGTCGTATGTCAAGGCAACGCCCGGCTTGAGGGCTACGAGGTTGCAACCGTCCGTCCACTGTTCGCGCTCTTGATACGGTGATTGACCATCACCACTCAGTATAAACTTCATTTTAGGGTTTATTTCGGTCTCTATGAAGTCTTTTACTGAGGGGTAGAACGAGGAAATGCCATTCGCCCGATGCACCTCCACATTGGAGCTCAATCCCTCAATCACAATAGGCTTGAAAGCAGTAATATGGTTGCGATTGATTTGGGTAAAAATGGTGTCAATATGCATGCACGCCCTATCCTGTGGGATATTGATTTGAACCACATTTTTCACCACACCTTTATCAAAAAGTGTTTGACTCAATTGCCTAATAGTATAAGCATTCGTGCGCTCAGAGCAGCCGATGAGGAAATAATCCTTATTCAAAATCATGCAATCACCGCCTTCAATGCTGATATTTTCTCCTTTTTTAGAAGGTGGAAACAAATCCACATTGTTCAAGTTAATAAGCCTACCCTCTTCATTCGCCTTTTGAAATATCGGGTGGCATAAAAAGATAAAACGCGCTAAAAAATTCTCTCTGAATCGAGCCATTTTAGCCGCTTTTAATATTAAAATATGGTCATTCACCGTGACTGCAATATCTCGCGTAAAAATGAAATTTGGAATGGGGTCAAACAGCAAATGATTATCCATTTCTAAAAAGCCCGTAATTAGGGTATCAGCCAACTCCTCATTGCTCAATTTGGTCAATAATTGCACATAACTCTGCGGTAACTCCTCATAATCGATGATTTTTTCAATCATATCCATCTTAGTCTTATCCGCCGTAGCAAGTGCTTCCACGAGCAATTGACGGGTTTCCAAGACATTTTCTTTTCCTAAAAACGCCCTTAAAACGTCCGTAAAAATATCGTGTTCCTCTTGCATAAAAGGCAAGTGCACGATGTCATCAAACAGTAATTCCTCCGCCCTTCGGGGTGAAATACGAGATATTCCCTCGTCTGGTCTATGAATAATCACGCGTTTTAAAGTTCCTATTTCTGATGATACTTGAATTTTTCTGTTGGTATTCATGATTTTTTATTTTTATATGAAGTAATTGATAGATGAGGGGGCAGCTGTTATCAAAGCCACGTAGTGGCGACATTCTTGTAACCGTGGGCGAAAGCCCACGGAAAACAAAGGGCATAATCAAAAGCCACGTAGTGGCGACATTTTAAAATCAAAATATAACAATGTCGCCACTACGTGGCTTTTGAACGGTTGTTTTCTTTTTCCGTGGGCTTTCGCCCACTGCCTGCCCCGATACCTCGGGGGCTACAAGAATGCCGCCACTACGTGGCTTTATAAACTTCTACTTCCTAAAGGTTATGTACGCTTATCCATTAATAAATTAACGGTCAGATTTTAAGCTAAAAAACTCATCACCCTTCCCTTTTTTCAAAAAATATTTCTGCCATCATACACCTTGCCGAGCCCCCGCCGTAGGTCTCAATGGTCTTGATATCCGCACTTACGATGTGGGTGTGTTTCTCAATCAATTGAATTTGCTCAGGAGTCAATGACTCAAAAGCTTGTTGCGACATTACTAAAAAAGTTTCGCCTTTATCATTCCGTACTTGCAGCATATTGCCCACAAAACGTTGCATTTGAGCCAATGATATTTCAATAACTTCTTTTTGAGTTACTTGAAATTCACGTAATAAAGCCACTTTTTCTGCTTCATTTTTTACCGTTTCAAGGCAAATCACGACGAATGTTTCACCCAAAGCCATCATTACGTTGGTGTGGTAAATGTCTTGGTCAGCTGCATCCACGGCGTGAAAAGCAACGGGTTTGTAACCAATAACCGAACACAATCTATTTAAAAGCACTAAATCCGTCCGCACGCTCAAGCAGGCGTAGCATATTTTATTGGGTCTATCGAATATCATACTTCCGGTACCTTCGAGAAAAAGATTGTCATTTTCAAACTGGTCGAAATGCACCTTTTTAACTACTTTAAAATCATTTTCAAGGGCTCGGATAATGTTTTCATCCCGCTCCAACCGGCGATTGGGCGAGTACATCGGATACAAAATCATGGTGCCGTCCTCGTGCGTTGAGAACCAATTATTAGGGAAAACGGCATCCGTTTTCAAGGGCGAAATGCTATCTTCCATGACAACGACGTCCACTGAGCACCCCCTCAGTATTTTAACGAAATTATCAAATTCAGCTGCCGCTTTCTCTTTTACTTCATTGGTAGTCAATGAGTTATCTTTGGTTTGAAAAGCATTATTCCCCGCGGTTTCTTCATTAAAACCGAAATTGGCAGGGCGAACCATCATAATGGTTGAAGTTGTTTGCATCTTTTTAAATTAAAAAATTAAACTATATATAGAACCTTAAATACGGCATTTTACATTTCCAAAATAGGAATAGACAAAGACGCCCTTTTTATACGCACCACATTAAGTACATACACAAAAGTCAAAATCATTAAAAAGGAAAATCCTCAACGCAAGGAATTAGGCGTTGGGCGGCGGCACATACTCTTTGGTGAGCAGTGAATGAAACAACGAAATTGAAAGAATTTGAGTAGAAAGAATGATTAACATAGCTAATAAATTAAATTGAAAAAAAATTTAATTTATCAGGGCATACAAAGCGAGCACTTTGTAAGAGGCATACTGGGCTTCCCGATTTTCTTCCCTAATGTTAGAAGCAAGTACTGAATCATCGTTAAATTTCACGATAATACCTCATCATGCTGCAAAGATAAGCGGAGTTCCGAAATTCTTGAAAATTTTATAAAAGTTTTTTCACGCGTAAATAACAAGTGTACGCAGATTGACCACCTAAACGTAAAAAAGCCTGGCAAAATATCCATTCTGCAAGGCTTTCATTCATTTTTTACACGTCTGAATTGAAAAGAACAAATTAGTTAGTACCTGCTTTTTCTGCTTT
>JANMYC010001553.1:0-1650 GCA_031381715.1 Saprospiraceae bacterium | reverse complement strand
TAAAAAACGGATTGGGAGGCCCACTTTTAAAAGTGATGAAATAGAATACTCCCGCATCTTTGCGGTTATTCCGACTGAACTCATAGACCGTATGACCGTGGCTTTGATTCAAAAATACAAAGGGCAATTCAGCACCATGAGCGAATTGGTGAATGCGGCGATAGCAGCGTATTTGGATAAGTGATGAGGAAGCCTTAAACGGGTAGAGTGGGTAGCGTTTTGGGCATCAAGATTAGGGAAATTTTCAAAATTTCCCTAATCCAATTCGTTAAAAGAAACGAGCATTTTGCTTTAAAAAATGTTGTGCTTGTTCAATTGGCTCATTTTTTCATCAAATTCTTTCAAAATATCTTTAAAATTATCCATATTTTTAATAAAAAGCGTATCAATTACCAAACTGCGCAGGGATTTAATTTGTCTAAAATCCTCGACATCAAGCGGTCTGTTGAGTTTATTTTCTTCTGATTGAATCATATTTTTTCCCGCCTCCGTGAATTTCAAAGTCTCGATAGCCTCAACGGTCAAATTCGGATTTGAAGAAGTCAATTCTTTAATTCTTTCAAAAATGCGGTCTTGTTTTTCAATTTCCAAGGCAGCTAATTCTTCGCTGATGCGTTTTTGCGATTCTTCTTTCTTTTCTTTTCTCTTTCGCTCCTCTTTTTGGTCTGTATAGCCATTTTTCAAAGCTTGAACGAAAAAGCCCGAAGCATTGGCTTTAATTTGACCTTCCACTTTTGCTCGATTGGTCACACGAATAGCTTGTTCGATTTGTTCGTCGCTAAATGTTTTCAATAATTCAAAATATACTGAGGGGGTCACGCCCAAGGTTTCCACTATCTTTGGATAGAAGTTTTTGATGCGACTGTCGTTGGCTGTTTCATCATTTTGGTCATGAACAATAATTAAATCCTCGTTTTGAATATCAGTAGCAAGTGTCTTAATAGTCTCATTCACCATCTGGACGGGTGTGATGACCACTGGCAAGACTTTACTTCTGAATTTAATATGAATACCCGTTATCTTTTTGCCTTGCTTGATTTTATCCAGTTTTAATATCTCTAAATCCGTGTATTCATTGATTTCTTTTACCGCCGGGGCGATGATGCGTTGATAAAAAGTAGCAAAACGGGGATATTCATTCTCTAATTCAAACATTCGTTTCATCTCCTCAAAACCTAAAGTACGACTCCCGATACTTTCATATTGTTTTAAAAGCTCATAAAAACGGATAGGGTAGGCGCCTAATTTGATAACATTTCGGATATCATAAGCGGTAAAACGGCTTTGAAGTTGCAGCAAATAGGGTTTTAAGTCGGTTTCAATGGTTACGTCTATGTATTCCTGCTTCTCAATTCCTTTTTTATTTTCCTGCCCCTCTGCCAAATAATCCACCATCCGGATGATGTGATAAACCTTTTTACGCGCGAAACCTTCATCGCTGGTATCAAGGATGAAGGTTTTACGCATCAGCTTGTTGGAAGCATCGCGCAACATGTCGTAAGATTGGTGGGTTTTTATATTAAAGGTCTTGATAATATCGCTGAACCAGATGCGATACACCCGAAAATCATCATCTTCACGCCGTATTTGTGAAATTACTGAGAGAAAAAACCGCATCTCCCAAATATCAAATTTGAAGCGCGATTCAAT
>JANMYC010001550.1:0-5164 GCA_031381715.1 Saprospiraceae bacterium | reverse complement strand
AAAAAAATCCGTCTCGGTATTATCGAGACGGATTTTTTTATGCACTTTTCACTAACTTATATCCAATCAAACATTTTCACAAAAAACGTGCAAATAAAAGGGAAAGTTACCCATACCCATTCAGGTCCAACAACCAAAATTACGATAGCAACTAAACATGAAATAGCGAATAACGTAGCTTGTTTTTTATCGAAACGCGTTGCAGATTCTAATTTTTTCATAATCTATATTTTTATTTTTTATTTTCTGTTGCAAATGTAAAAACTTAATCTCAAACTCTTCTATTTTGCAGAGTAATTTAGATTATTTTTAAACAAATTTTAATTACTGAATATGGCGTATTTGATAGCAATTGATACTGGAGGCACTTTCACAGATTGTATCGCACTGAATCCCGATGGCAAAACTATAACTTGTAAAGTATTGAGTAACAGTTCTTTACGTGGCACCATAGAATATTGGATTGATAGCAATACGGTCAAAATTAAAAATAATTGGCAAGTTGAAAAAGATATTTTCTCAAACTACGAATTTCGTTTTCTTAATTTATCAGGTGATTTTTTAAGTGCTAAAAATCTGCCTTTAAAAGCCATATTCATTAAAAAATACGATGTTTTCAACAGGATTGTTACGCTCAGTGAAGGTTTTCCTGATATTTTTTTCAAACAAAATCTCTCTTTTGAAATCACTGCCCACGAAGAAGCTCCCATTTTAGCTGCCCGATTAATTACTCAAACGGCTTTAGATGAGGCATTTCCGCCGCTCATTATGCGCTTAGGTTCTACCAAAGGTACTAATGCACTTTTGGAGCATAAAGGTGCAAAAACAGCCTTTTTAGTCACAAAAGGCTTCAAAGACCTTTTAAAAATTGGCAATCAACAGCGTCCTGACCTTTTTGCACTCAATATTATCAAACCAAAACAGCTTTATACTGAGTTTCCTAATCCCGAGAACTCGGGAGGGGTAGAAATCAATGAAAGATTGAATGCTGAGGGCAACGTGTTACAAACTTTGGATTTAAACGACATAGAAAAACTCGTAAAAAAATTAAAATCAAAGAAAATCGAATCCATTGCCATCGCCTTTATGCACGCTTATCGGAATGATGAGCATGAATTAAAACTTAAAAATGCCTTAAAACCACATTTTAAATATATCTCTACCTCCACCGAATTATCCAAGCAAATCAAATTTGTTCCTCGAGCTGAAACGACTGTGGTGAATGCTTACCTCGCACCCATTATTGATAATTATATCAGTAATATTGTTAAAAAACTACCTAATAATAGCCTTCAAGTGATGACAAGCGCGGGTAGTTTGATACATTCATCCCTGTTTCAACCCAAAGATAGCCTTTTAAGTGGTCCCGCTGGCGGAATCGTGGGCGCTGCGAATATCGGTAAAAAAAGCCGTTTTACTCGACTTATCACCTTCGATATGGGGGGAACAAGCACCGATGTTGCCCGTTTTGATGAAGATTATGACTATAAATTTGAGATAACTATTGGCTCGGCTACCGTTTTTTCACCCGCTTTGAATATCGAAACTGTGGCGGCAGGCGGTGGTTCTATCTGTTATTTTGACGGTTTTAAATTGTGCGTAGGTCCTCAAAGTGCGGGGGCATCGCCGGGGCCTGCGTGCTATGGTGCAGGCGGTCCACTAACCATCACCGATGTGCATCTGTTACTCGGTCGTTTGGATGCATCACAATTTGGGATTCCTGTCTTTCCAAATGATGCCGAGCATCGCCTGCGTGAAGTGCAAAGTAAAATCAATGAAAATGCCAGTCAAAGGCTTTCAAAAGAAGATATTTTAAATGGTTTTATCACCATCGCTAATGAGCGGATGGCAGATGCGATTAAAAAAATATCCGTAGCCAAAGGGTATGCCCCCCCTCAGTATGCGCTCGTTGCTTTTGGTGGTGCGGGAGGCTTACACGCTTGTAATATGGCTCGATTACTGAATATTCCAACAATTTTATTGCCTCAATACGCTGGTTTGTTGTCCGCATACGGAATTATGAATGCCCAAATTGAGCGTTTTACTGAAAAGCAAATCCTCAAAATTGTTTCTGATGAAACCTTCGATTATTTAAAAAAGGCTTTTAAAAATTTAGCTCAAGAAGCCATTGAAAAGGTAGAATCTGAGGGCATTTTAAAGGAGCAAATCACAATCAAAAAGCAGTTGGTGTATTGTCGTTTAAAAGGACAAGATGCAGCTTTAGATGTACCATATTGCGATGATTTTATTGAGCTTTTTAAAGAAAAATATAAGGGCATTTATGGGCATTGGATAGAGGAAAGAGAAATCGAAATTGAAAGCATCAGAGTCATTGCTACTGAAATAAAAACGGAAAAAACAACTGAAAATGCCGTTGAAAACTTTAAAAAATACACACCTCTCCCCCATCATTTTATCCAAAGTTATGTGGAAAATGAATGGCAAAAAGTACCCGTTTTTTATAGAAATGAAATTAAAAAAGGAGCTGTCATCGACGGCTTTGCTTTGCTGTTGGATAATTTCAGCACCACCGTTATTGAATCGGATTTTACACTTTTTATTGATGAAAACGAAACGGCTATTTTAAATAAGATAGAAAGCAATAACCCAATTAATAAAAAAGAAAATTCACAATCCATTGATTTAGAGCTTTTTATAAATCGCTTTACGAATATAGCGGAACAAATGGGCGTTATGCTCCAACGGACTTCCATGAGCGTAAACGTCAAAGAACGCCTTGATTTCAGCTGTGCGCTCTTCGATACTGAGGGGTATCTTATTGCCAATGCGCCACATATACCAGTGCATTTGGGCAGTTTAGGCGTGTGCGTAAGAGCGGTTTTAAAACATTTCACATTAAAAAATGGCGATACTATCGTGACCAATCACCCTGCGTTTGGGGGCTCACATTTACCTGATGTCACGTTGATTACACCCGTTTTCACCTCCCCCTTTGGGGGTCGGGGGGCACTAATTGGTTACGTTTGTAATCGTTGTCATCATTCTGAAATTGGTGGGATTCGCCCAGCTTCGATGCCACCCAACGCGACGCAATTGAGTCAAGAAGGTGTCATAATCTCACCCACTTATTTGATGAAAAACAATGTGGTAGATTGGGAAAATATCCGCACGATTTTAACCGAAAATCCTTACCCAACGCGCTCAATTGAAGAAAATATTGCTGACTTGAATGCAGCTTTGGCGGCTAATTTAAAAGGTGTGCAAGCACTTCAAGATTTGGTGAATGAAAATGGATTAGAGACCGTTCATTTTTACATGAAAATGTTGAAAGATTATACCGCTGAAAAATTAAAACAGTCGCTGAATGCTCAATATACTGAGGGGGTATATCAAGCTGTTGAAAAGTTGGACGATGGAACAGTTTTAAAAGCCCAAATCAATATATCTAAAACGGGTGTCGAATTTGATTTTACGGGAACTTCGGGTGTACACAAAGGAAATCTGAATGCCACACCAGCTATCGTGAACTCAGTTGTGATATACGTTTTGAGGCTTTTATTGAATGAAAAAATACCGCTGAATGAGGGCATCATGCAAGATATTAGCATTATTTTACCTAAAAACTGCCTTTTAAACCCTGATTTTGATTTAAGAAAAAATGCTCTTAAAAATCCAGCAGTAGTTGGAGGGAACGTTGAAACCAGTCAGCGATTGACCGATACGCTAATAAAAGCCTTGAATATCCTCGCTTGCGGACAAGGGACCATGAACAATGTTTTATTTGGCAATAGTACATTTGGCTATTATGAAACCATTTCGGGCGGTGCTGGAGCAGGTAAAAACTTCAAAGGTGCGGATGCAGTACATACGCACATGACCAATACCCGCATCACTGACCCCGAAATTATGGAGTTCCGCTACCCCGTTCGGCTCGATGAATTCAGCATTAGAAAAGGCTCTGGGGGAAAAGGAACTTATGGGGGAGGTAATGGGATTATCCGAAGAATTACGTTTTTAGCTCCTGTGGAACTGTCCATTTTGTCGCAACACAGAAAGGAACACCCATTTGGCATGAATGGCGGCGGCGTTGGAAAATTGGGTCAACAATACATTATTTTAAAAAATGGTTTGAAAAAACGCCTAAAAGGTATCGATGGGGCGTCCATTACTGAGGGGGATACTTTCGTCATCAAAACGCCAGGTGGCGGTGGAAGTTGTTAGTTATTGGTTATAGATTATTACAATTTTATCTAACCTCTCAGCTTTAAAATATGCAAAAAATGTATTTTAACGCCCTAAAATCTTTTTCACAATCATTTCAGCATGAACGCGCGAATTTTCGATAAACCAAACGTGTGTATCCATGCCTCCACAAATCACACCCGCTAAAAAGATATTCGGCATATTGGTTTCCTGAGTTTCAGTATTGTATTGGGGGTAAAGTTTATTATCCTCAGAGAGATGAATGCCCAATTTTCTTAAAAAATCGAAATTCGGTTGGTAACCCGTTGCCGCAATGACAAAATCATTCTCGATTGTCAACACCCCCTTGGCAGTTTTGATATCCACTTCATTTTGCCTAATTTCAGATAATTCTGCATTAAAATAAGCCTTAATAGAACCTTCTTTTATCCGATTGACTATATCGGGACGCGCCCAATATTTCACCCGCTCCCCCACTTCTGGCTCTCGAATCACCATCGTCACATCAGCCCCTTTCCTATATGTTTCCAAAGCCGCATCTACGGCTGAATTATTCGCCCCAATAACCACTACTTTTTGCTTAAAATAAAAATGTGGCTCTTTGTAATAATGCGTCACTTTAGGCAAGTTTTCACCGGCAATATTGAGCGTAACGGGTATATCATAAAAACCAGTACTTACGATTATATGAGTTGCTTCATAAAATGCTTTACTGGTTTTTACAATGTAGTACCCCCTGTCAGACGATAAGGCTGGCTCAGTATCCGAAGCCTTTTCAACCCCTAAAACCGATTCAAAAAGATGAATATTCAATTTCCTCGAATCTGCTACCCTTCTGTAATATTCCAAAGCTTCCGAACGCGTTGGTTTAGCATTATTTGAAACAAAAGGAACGCCACCGATTTCCAATTTTTCAGAAGTAGAAAAAAAAGTCATATTCGATGGATAATTATAAAGCGAATTGACCAAAGCCCCCTTTTCAATAATCAAATTAGTCAAC
>JANMYC010001483.1:0-3754 GCA_031381715.1 Saprospiraceae bacterium | reverse complement strand
CTTGAAGAATAGTGCTCTATTTAAAAGGAATTTAACGCATAATAAAGGAAATAGAATCGGTAAGATGGGTAAATTATTTTTTACATCGTCCCTTAACAACATCTTATTACTCAATTCGCATACTTTTTTCATTAATTTATTTTCTGAAATAAAAAACAAAAAAAGCCGACCCCCTCAGTAAGGAAGTCGGCTATAATTATTTTCAAGGCAATTTTTTATTGCTCTTTTTCTGTTTTTTCCTCAGGCTCTACCATATTTTCGACGGCATCTTTCAAAGTAACTTTAAGCCCATCTTTTTCATCGTTCATAACAGCGATAAAGTTGCTATTTTCAACGGGCTGCTCATTCAAGATGAATTCAGCTAACGGATCTTCGATGTATTTCTGCAAAGCTCTGTGTAAAGGTCTTGCACCAAATTGTGGGTCATAGCCTTTGTCAGCGATGAATTCTTTACCTTCAAGGCTCAACTCAAGAGTGAAGCCCATGATAGATAAACGTTTCATAACACCTTTCAACAGTAAATCAATAATTTTGAAAATTTCTTCTTTTCCAAGACTATTGAAGACCACAACATCGTCGATACGGTTCAAAAACTCTGGCGAAAACGTCTTTTTCAAGGCATTTTGCACGACTATTTTAGAATTATCTTCCGCTGCATCTTCTCTTGCCTTAGTGGCAAAACCAACACCTTGTCCAAAATCTTTTAGCTGACGTGCACCAATATTGGATGTCATGATGATAAGTGTATTTTTAAAATCCACTTTACGACCCAATCCATCTGTCAATTGTCCATCATCTAAAACTTGAAGTAGGATATTATAGACATCAGGGTGTGCTTTTTCAATTTCATCTAAAAGGATAACACTGTAAGGCTTACGACGTACTTTTTCAGTTAGTTGACCACCTTCTTCATAACCAACGTACCCCGGAGGCGCACCAACAAGGCGACTAATACTGAATTTCTCCATGTATTCACTCATATCTATGCGTATCAAAGCATCTTCGCTATCAAATAAATAACGCGCCAATGCTTTCGCCAATTCCGTTTTACCAACACCCGTTGGACCCAAGAAAATGAATGAACCGACTGGCTTAGAAGGGTCTTTCAAGCCCACTCTATTGCGCTGAATGGCTTTTGTCATTTTCTTAATGGCTTCATCTTGACCGATAACCATTTTCGCTAAATCTTCACCCATCGTAACGAGTTTATTTGATTCAGCCTGTCCGACTTTACGAACTGGAATACCCGTCATCATTGCCACTACTTCGGCAATATCATCCTCAGTTACAGGATAACGTTTGGATTTCGACTCCTCTTCCCACTGGATTTTCTCTTGCTCAAGTTGGCGACCTAATTTGGTCTCCATATCGCGTAAGTCAGCAGCTTTTTCGTATTGTTGATTTTTGACAGCAGAGTTTTTCTCTTCTTTCAAATCCTCAATGCGCTTTTCGAGTTCTTCTATATGCTTAGGAACGTGGATGTTTTTGAGATGGACTCTGGCACCTACTTCGTCTAATACGTCAATGGCTTTATCTGGTAAAAAACGGTCAGTTACATACCGCTCACTCAACATAACACAAGCTTTGATAGCTTCTTCTGAATAATTCACATTATGGAACTCTTCATATTTCGACTTGATATTTTTCAATATATGAATCGTATCTTCAATGCTTGGTGGGTCAACCATTACCTTTTGGAAACGGCGGTCGAGTGCACCATCTTTCTCAATATATTGGCGATATTCATCCAAAGTAGAAGCACCAATACATTGTAGCTCTCCACGAGCTAAGGCTGGTTTGAAGATGTTTGAAGCATCCAAAGAACCCGTTGCTCCGCCGGCACCCACTATCGTGTGAATTTCGTCAATGAAAAGAATCACGTCACGGCTTTTTTCAAGCTCATTCATGATCGCTTTCATGCGCTCTTCAAACTGGCCACGATATTTAGTACCCGCTACCAACGCTGCCAAATCAAGCATCACAACACGTTTATTGAAAAGCGTGCGGCTTACTTTTTTCTGCATAATGCGGAGTGCCAAACCTTCTACGATGGCTGTTTTACCAACGCCCGGCTCGCCAATAAGAATTGGGTTATTCTTTTTACGGCGACTAAGGATTTGAGAGACACGCTCAATCTCAACTTCTCTACCGATAATTGGGTCTAAGCGACCTTCTTCAGCAAGCTTAGTGACGTCGCGTCCGAAATTATCCAACACAGGTGTGCGGCTTTTTGAATTGCCTTTGCGTTGGTAATTGCGTGCTTCTTCGTCTTCGTATTGCTCATCGCCATCACCACTTGGTGCTTGGTTAAAGATTTCGGGTGTACCGTAATCTTGCTCTTGACGCACGTATTCCAATTCAGTTTTGAATGTTTCATAATCCACATAAAACTGATTGAGAATGCGCGTAGCCACATTTTCTTTTTGTTTCAAAAGTGAAAGCATCAAATGCTCTGGTTGAGCCTCATCGTTTTTAGAGTCACGCGCTTCAAGAACCGTGAACTTCAAAACCTTTTCAGCTTGACTATTCAAATTGATATTTCCAACATTGAGGTGGGAGCTGGGGCCGCTATAACGCTGAATGTTCTCTTCTACTCTTTGTCTCAATTCCTCTACATCCACGTCCAGCGATGACAATACTCTGATTGGCAAGCCCTCTCGATCCATCATCAGCCCAAGTAAAAGGTGCTCAGAACCGATGTAATCGTGTCCAAGTCTAACAGCTTCATTGCGGCTATTGGCAAGAATTTGTTTGACTCGAGGTGAAAATTTTTTACTATTCATTTTGTAAGTGTGTAATCAAATTTACTTCTTAATCATACTTTAACAAAGCAATCAAAATTATGTTGTCAAATGTATTCTTTAAGAACGTTAAAACTTGCCTTATTATTAAAAGGTAAAAGTATTAATTATTTATACCAAAGTAAAAAAAATGATACTCTCAATTGCGCTATTTGTTCTCTATCTGAAAAAATGATGCCATATGAAATTTACCTAATGGATTCGGACATTTTGTCATAGCCATAGAGAGCATTTATGTAACTTTATAATTACTATTGGCTGATTAGTTAGACATAAAATTCATGAAAGGGTGATACGATTGGGTTTTAAATGTTAAAAATACGTACAATAAATGCACATTGGATTCTTTACTTTGAGTTTTTTGGATGAAATGATAGAAACTCGGCTTTTTTCTATGACGTTTTGATGAATTAAATATTTTTAAAGCGGTAATACAAATTTATATTTTTTTAATGTCATTTAAGCTAAGATTCGAAGATTTTTTTTCAAAATTACAATTTATAAAAATAGGCAGTTCTGATTAAAGAGTAAAATTTTTTTTCAGATTCAATTTACTTTTTTTCGTTTTTCCTTGAAATATCAATTAGTAGCCCTCGATTGCATTTTTTTTGTTTTAAATAAATTATTGATTTTGAATATTTTATAGATATTTTTTAAAATATCTTATTAAAATTTTAAAAAAGTTTATTTAAAAAAAAGTGGCAATTAGGCATAAATTTTTACTTTTGTAGTGTAAGTTGTTGTTTTGAAATAATCTCTATTTTCTGTTAAGTTGAAATATATGTAAAATGCAAAGCAAAGCGGTGTGTTTTATCTACTTTTAAGGACTACTCAAAAAAGAAAATAGCAATTATTTTAGCTCAATTACTTATTTAAAAATTACTTTAAGTCATATAATCACGTGTGTAATGAAATACTCAATAGATAAGCAAGAAAAATATGTATTATTTTCA
>JANMYC010001463.1:0-4398 GCA_031381715.1 Saprospiraceae bacterium | reverse complement strand
TAAAACGCCCTTATTCTCAGTTTAATAACAGCATTTATTTTAGGACGATACATCGATTTCGTTAACTGTACTTATGTTGAGTAAATATTTGATACACAAAACATTGAAAGCTGAGGGGTGTCTTGTATGGGAAAAAGTAGGACACTCAAAGTGGTTATCATGACAAAAGGCTCAAAATCAATTTACTGTCTCACTATCCCAATCGGAAAGTCATTTCTAAAGCCATAACTCGCAGGATACTAGGGGGCTCTTTGTACAAATTATATCACCTCCTTTTTTCGATAACTACTCGCCGTACAATTCATCTTATTTTTAAACATCCGAGAGAAATAAAATTCGTTGTCAAAACCCGTTTTAGTAGCGATTTCTGAAATCGTTAGATTGGTTTCACGGAGCATTTGCGCCGCTTTTTCTATTTTAATATTCAACAAATATTGATTGGGCGCAATGCCCGTTATCTGCTTAAACGCTTTTCTAAACCAATCGTAAGTGATATTATTGTTGGCGGCTATTTTTTCAAAATCAAGGTCTTTATCCCATTGTTCATTGATTTTGAAGCGAATGGCTTGAATAATTTGTTCTTGACGTGTTTTTATTTTATCCACCATCAAAGCCGACGCATTGACCAAACCCAATAGTTGAATCACAAAACAAGAAGCCATTGGCGAAAAAATGGGGCTTTCATGTTTAGCAGTATCAATTAATCGAATAAAAATATTCAGAATTTCGCTGTTGAAACCCACTTTTAAGACGGGATTTTGTGGATTAAAACAATCTTGACGCATGAGATATTCTACATAATGTCCACTAAAACCGACCCAAAACTCTTCCCAACCGGTTTCTAATAATGGTTTGAACCGATGCCACATATCGGGATACAACAAAAAAATAGTGCCGCCTTCAATCATGATTGGCTCAATATCTTTTACTTCTAAAATACCTTTTCCGTTGGGAATATACACGATTTGATATTCACTTAATACCCGTCCTGCGTTCCAATTAAATAAATAATTCTGGGGATGTTTTGCATCAGGATAGGGTTTGAAAGGCGGATGAATGTTGTGTCCAATGTTTAACACATTCACTCCCCAATTAAGTTGTGCCTCGCTTAATCCTTGTATTTGCACCTCTGTAAAATACTGACGATATAACTCCATTTCCAAAAAGTGTAAATTATTGTACAAATTCGATAAAGGCTTTTATCAAAATAAAATTTTACTTTGTGCTATAAAGGTAATAAATTATATCATAATCGTTTGTGAATAAAAAATTAATACGCCTTTAAGGAATGTGTTGTAATAAAAATGGATTATTCATTTTATACTTTTTGGAAAAACTGTTGCTCGTTGTTTTGTTCAAATCTTTATCCCAATACGATAAAGCTTCTATAAAAAACAACGTCTTTTCTAAACACACCGCATCGATCCTATCATTTAATTCGTCCCGAACATTCATTTAATAATCTTGAAAGGATTATTGACTGTCGTCTTAATTCTGTTGCCTTATTTCATCATTCCTTACCATATACTTATTTAATTTTATTAATCTAAATCTAGAAAAATGAAAAAGAAATACTATTTGTTCAAAGTAACAGCAAAATTCTGCTTGGGAATACTGTGTTACTTATGGTTTATGACCACAAATTTGACCGCTCAAAACAAGGTGTCAGGTAAAGTTATGGCTGCACCCGATGAGCCACTTGTTGGCGCATCTGTCCTCGTAAAAGGGACGCTAAACGGCGCATTGGTGGACGGAAATGGCAATTTTACTCTCAATGATGCGCCAAAAGGCAGTACTTTAGTCATTTCCTTTGTTGGTTTCACAGCGCAAGAAATTGTGGTAGATGGCAGCACAATTAACGTCACTTTGCAAGAAGGCGGTGCTTTAAACGAGTTGGTCGTTGTCGGCTACGGCACGCAAGAACGGCGCGATGTGACGGGTGCGGTGTCGAGCATCAAAAGCCAAAACATTAAAGACTTGCCTGTGACGAGTTTGGACCAAAAAATCGTTGGTCAAGTGGCGGGTGTGCAAGTCAATCAAGTATCAGGTGCGCCAGGAAGTGCGCCAGTTATTCGGATTCGCGGCTCGGGTTCGATTGGCGCAGGCGACGACCCTTTGTACGTGATTGATGGTTTTCCAATGACCAATTATTACAGCAAATACAGCAACCCCCTCAGTACAATATCGCCCGACGACATCGAAAGCATGACAATTTTAAAAGATGCGTCTTCAACCGCTATTTACGGCTCACGTGGTTCAAATGGCGTTATTTTAATCACGACAAAAAAAGCTAAAAAAGGCGTAACGGCCATTGAATTTAGTACTTTCACGGGCATCCAAACGATTCCAGAACAAAATCGTGTCCAAATGATGACCGCCCAACAATTCGCCGAAAATCGGATTCTTGGCGCACAACAATTGGCAGCGATTAAAAATGTGCCATTTGATATAAATACAGTAGGTGCAGAGTACCGCAATCCATCAAGTATTACAAATAGTACCGATTGGTTCAAGGAATTGACTCGCTCATCAGCCCCAATGCAAAATTACAATTTGAGCATCAGCAAAGGTGGTGAGAATATTCGTTCGGTTATTTCTTTGGGCTATTTCAACCAACAAGGCGTATTGCAAAACACTGATTTTCAACGCTTTTCATTGCGAGCAAACGTGGATGCGAATTTGGGTAAAAGCATAACCGTTGGGATGAATATTGCACCGACATATTCAATTAGAAACTTAGCAGAGACGGAAGGACACTTTTTAAATGGTATTATAACGCAAGCCTATTTATGCAGTCCGTTTCCGACGGTGCGTTTGGATGACGGTAGTTTGAGACCAAATATTACATCAACGGGTTTGTTTAATAATGCAAATCCTGTCAATATGTTGGTCAATTCGGCGAATAAAACGGACAATATCCGTGCGCTTGCCAATACCTATTTGGGTTGGGAAATCTTGCCAAATTTGAAGTTTTTAACCACTTTCAACGCGGATTTTATTGTAGATTTGAATGACCGTTTTATTCCGTCCACGGTCGGTGCTTTCCGCACGCCGCCGCCCGTTTTAGCAATGGGTTCGAACTATTCGGCACGTACTTACAACTGGTTGTCGGAAAATACTTTGACCTATTCAAAAGACATCGGCGAGCATCGTTTGACGGCTTTGGCGGGTTATGCGGCGCAAAAAGAGACGTTTTCAAGCACGCAAGTTAGCGGAAATGGCTACGCTGATGATTATGTCCGTACCATAAATGCTGCGATCGCAACGGGTGTCACGTCTTCGGCTGGGAGCAGTAAAGCGACTTTATTGTCTTATTTTGGACGGGTAACGTATGGTTATCAAGGCAAATATTTGCTCAATGCGTCCATTCGTCAAGACGGTTCTTCCAAATTTGGTAAGGACAATCGGTGGGGAACATTTCCGTCGGCGAGTATTGGTTGGCGGATTTCGGAAGAGAAGTTTTTTCCCAAGAACAACATCGTTGATAATGTGAAAATCAGAGCGAGTTATGGTTTATCGGGCAATAATAATGTCGGTAATAACAACAGCAACAATGGCATTGGCAATAACCCTATTGGCAATGGTAGCTCAGGTAATTTTATTTCACAACAACTTTTGGGCTACGATAATTATGTATTTGGCAATAAAATCGCCTCGGGTCAAGCTATTACTTCTCTCGGCAATACCAATTTAGGTTGGGAACAATCGCGCCAAACGGATATTGGTTTTGATGCAGATTTGTTCAAAGGACGCATTAATTTAGTGGTAGAATTGTACGAGCGTTTTACCCAGCAAATGTTGCAAAGCATTGATATTCCTGCGTCTTCGGGCTTCTTAACAAGTTTTACGAACATCGGGAATGTGACCAATAAAGGTTTAGAAATTAGCTTGAATAGCCACAACATAAAGCGTGGGAAATTCAGTTGGGACACCGATTTTAATATCGCTTTCAACCGCAACAACGTCTTAAATTTGGGTAATAAAACCCGTATTTCTTCGGGCGATAATGGCAGTATCACGGAAGTAAATCGTCCGATGGGCGTATTTTTTGGCTATAAAAAAGCGGGTGGTTTCTTCAATTCTGCTGATGATTTGACCAAATATCCGCGTTCGCCTAACCAAACAATCGGTAGTATTCGGTTTCAAGACATCAACAGCGACGGCAAAATTGATGCGAACGACCAAACGGTTATTGGCAGTCCCTATGCCGATTTTATTTATGGTATGACCAACCGTTTTACCTTTGGGAATTTGGATGTGTCTATCCTCATTAATGGCTCGCAAGGCAATCAAATTCTAGATTTTTATAAGCGTTTTGCCTACAATCAAGACGGTGTTTTCAATTTGCACAGCGACGTTTTAGGTGCTTATAAAGATGTGAATAATCAAGGTAGCGGC
>JANMYC010001445.1:0-1863 GCA_031381715.1 Saprospiraceae bacterium | reverse complement strand
TGCACGGGGTGGAAGCAAAAGCTGCTCATGGTAAATATTACCTTGGATTAGTAACGAGGACAGATACTACTTGGGAGGGTATTTCTCAAATATTATCCAGTACACTACAAAAGGATTCATGTTATCAATTTTCTATGCACCTCATGCATTCACTCAATTTAGTCAGTCGTACTACTCAGAATATTTCAAAAGATGTAAATTTTAAGTCGCCCTGTCGCTTAAGGATTTGGGGAGGAACTGAACTATGCGATCCTAAAGAGTTACTGATAGAAACGCCTCCTATTCATAATACAAAGTGGAAAAGGTATCTATTACAATTTACACCCCATTCTGATGTTAAATATCTCTATTTCGAGGTTTATTATGGCGGTGAGAAACAAACGCTTGGTAATTTGATGATGGATAATTTATCTTTTATTGATATGATTTCATGTAAATAAAATTAAAAACAAACAATAAATGAGCTTATTTGAATGGTTATGGGAAAGGAAAAACCTACATCCCATTGCAGGTTAAACGCATCAAAAAAGACAAATTGATGACAAAAGTATGAATTTGGTATAAAATGATAGCTTTGTGGATGAAAATACCAGAGCTCTTTAGCAAAATACCAGAATATCGGCAACGTGGGATGTGTGAATATTCCCTACCAGAAGTTCTCACGATCTCGTTATTTGCTGTTTTATCAGGTGCCAACGATGCCGTAGAAATAGCCGCCTACGGTAAAATGAAAGAAGAATTCTTAAAAAGCATTTTACAGTCCTTAAAAAAGACACCATCGCATGATACGATAGAGCGGACGTTTCAAAACATAGACACTTCCGCATTTAAATCGGTATTATTAGAGTGTAGTAAACTTTTATTTTGTTACGAAGGCGATTATCTGTTAAATATAGATGGTAAAGTCTTGCGCGGGACATCCCGAAAGCGGTCAAAAGATGGAAAAAAAGCGCGAAAAAACGATGGTATATGTATTCTTACAGCGTGGGCAAGTGACCAAAGGGTTGTTTTAGGGCAGCAAAAAATAGCGGCAAAAACAAATGAAAAAACGGCTATACCCCAATTGATAAAGAGTATGGATATTCAAAATGCGATAGTGAGTATAGATGCTGTTTTATGTACGCCCGCCCTGTCTGAATTGATTGTAGCTAAAGGTGGACACTATATTTTAGCGGTAAAAGGGGGTAATAAACATCTTTTAGAACAACTAACGGATTGGCTCGGACGACCCAATATGCCTTCATTTGAAAAGAATCATCAGACGGATTATGTGGGCGGACGTATTGAGCAACGGGACTGTATATTGACTCATAAATTAGGATTGTTAGATGAAACACACGCTTATAAAAATTGTCAAACTGTATTGAAAATAGAGAGTATTCGGGAATATAACAAAGGTACAGAGTTGTATAAAGAGACGGAAACACGTTATTATATTAGCGATTTAGATAAAAATGCCGAAGAATTTAATGGTTTGATACGAGGGCATTGGGGTATAGAAAATAATTTGCATTGGGCTTTAGATGTCGTTTTTCGGGAAGATGATTGTCGTGTTCTTAAAGGCAATGCACCCGAAAATCTCAATACTTTACGCAAAATAGCATTGGAAATATTGACAAACTCGCCAGACAAAAATAGTTTGAAAGTCAAACGAAAAAACGCAGGTTGGGATAATCAATATGCTTTTGATGCCATTCATAATTTCATCAATAAAGACGACCCTAACATTGTCATAGAAATGTCTTAATTGATGCGTTTAACCTGGAATATTGATTAAATGCAATGTATATAATATAAAAAACAGGAAGCAACAATAAGAGAAGTGTTTTGCAATCATGTTTTTATTACGTCAATATTGGCTCA
>JANMYC010001380.1:0-5998 GCA_031381715.1 Saprospiraceae bacterium | reverse complement strand
CAAAACCCCCAAGGAGTTAGCGCGCAAATACCCCCTCAGTAAAAGCGGGATTTAACCCCGTTTCGTGTATAAATACATAAAAATGGCGCATTGGAAAAAAATCCAATACGCCATTTTTTATCTTTAAAAACCTCAAAAACCTACCCCAAAACCACTTGATACGTATCTGGAATTGTTTTTTCAAATACAACTCTTTTTCCTGCTTTCAAGTCCTCAATTACTGAGGGGGTCGCATGGCGGATGGTAAAAAGGTCGAGATTATGGATTTCTTCAATATTAAATTTCTCCCTCAATTCATGCATCAATTCACGCTCACGGTCGGGCGCGTGGGTGATACTGACGTAGAAATACCCGCCCGTATTCTGCAATAAATTGACGAAAATGTGGTATTTCGCAAAAATATCGAATACATCACGGATGTGTTGCTCCACTAAAAAAGTGAAGTCTTTAGTCGAAAATTTCAAGAAAACTTGATTCCTTTCAGCCATAAATATCGGCGGATACTGAGGGGGTGCATCGGCTCCGATGATTGTCCCCGGCGCTTCATGGTCAACAAAAGAACGGACATTCAGTGGAATTCCTTTAGCCATCAAAGGCTGAATAGTACGTGGATGCACTACTGTAGCCCCATAATACGTCATTTCAACCGCTTCATCGTAATGAATATTATCGAGTTTTACAACATTTTTAAAAACACGTGGATCACCACTCAAAACACCCGGGACATCTTTCCAAATATACATTCCCGCAGCATCCAAACAATGTGAAAATATTGCTGCTGAATAATCAGAACCTTCGCGACCCAATGTAGTCGTATTATTATCTTTTGTAGAACCAATGAAACCTTGCGTCATCACAAAACCACCGCTTGCAAGCATGGGTTTCACGATTGATTGAGTATTTTCAATGGTTGTTTTCCAATCAATGACGGATTCACGCCATGTTTCGTCGGTTTTTAAAACATCCCGCGCATCCAACCAAGTCGTTTTTAAACCGACTTTATTCAAATAAGCCGAAACGATTTTAGAGGAAACTATTTCACCCACTGATACAATTTGGTCGTACACATAATCATAAGCATCATGCGGCTCATCTTCCAAAACCCACTCTACTTCTACAAACGTATCGTTAACATGAGCATACACATCATCATTTTTATCAAAAAGCACATCCATGATGGCATAATGATTCGCTTTTATTTTATTGAGTATCTCAAACGCTTTACCTGTTCGCTCAAAATAAGAGCTCACCACTTCTTCAAGTGCATTAGTCGTTTTACCCATCGCCGAAACAACAATGACGAGACTGTCATCCGCATATTTTTTTAAAATAGCCGATACATTTTTGATATTATCTACATCCCGAAGGGACGCTCCACCAAATTTAAAAACCTTAATATTACCCATTGTACGCTGTTGATAAATAATTGATTTTATACTAAAAAATGTACTTCTCTCGAAATTGCGGGCAAAGATAAATGAAAAATGCAATCCCTAAAACAAGAGATTGCATTTTCAGATAGAAATCGTTTTTTTAACAAAGACCTGCTCGCGCACGTTCTCTGATCCCGTTCTTTCAAGTCTTCCAATTTCTCCCCAAAGAACGGGGGCTGTTGTGTTCAGTCTCTGACTGAACACAACAGCATACTGCTAAAATGGAACACTTCAAAGAACGGGTACATAACAGCATTTTGATAAAATGTAATACTTTTAAGCCACAATAGTTTACACCTCTTTTAAAAGCTCTTTTTTCAAATCTTCATAAATTTCAAAATGCTTTTGTAATAATACTTTAAGCTCTTCATAATCTGAGAATCCTGGTAGATTGCCTCCTATTTCATATCCAAGTTCTCTTAACAAATGTCTGAATTGTCCGCCTTCAAGATTATTATCTATTGTGGCATAAAATTGCATATTTACTCCTCCTATTTCAACTTCTACGGGTTGTAAAAAAGTATTGTATTTATTTTTTACTTTATCAGTTATCTTATAGAATTTGCCATTTTGATAACATTTAACATTATATCCCAAAGATTCTATAATGCTACAAACTATTTCAGTATTAGGTCTCCTAAAATAATCATCAATGTCCTCTTTACTATGATTATTATTTATTTCTTGAAGTCTATTAACGAAATCAACCGCTACTAATGCGTCTTCCAATTTTTTATTCATTATCTATTCTGCTTTAAAAATAATTGTAATACTTTTTTCTTTAGCCTTATTTATATATCTTAAAATATCAATGTTTGGATTATTTTGATTAGAAATAGGAATTTCCAAGTACATATCACCCTGCAAAGAGCCATTTAAAGTTAGATACTTACTTGAATTAATTGGAGTACCAGGCGAATATTTCAGTTTCATTTCATTCAAATAAGCATCGAATGTCTCCAAATTAATACCCGTTCTTTCAAGTCTTCCAATTTCTCCCCAAAGAACGGGGGCTGTTGTGTTCAGTCTGAGACTGAACACAACAGCACCTTGCTAAAATGGAACACTTCAAAGAACGGGGAAGATTTGATTGTCAATCCGCTTTTAATAGTGGAAGTAGCCTCTGCAAGTACTCGCAATTATGATAGAGGTTAGAAGTTTTTTCTTTACGAATTATTGCCTTCATTCCGTGAATATGTGATTGTGGAACAAAATAAATCCTACGTAGAGGCATGGTTCAGAGAAGATGAAACAACGTGGAAAAAGTCCGTAAAATATGAATTAGATGATACAATTCTGTAACAGTCGCTCGGCATAACTATTTCCTTATCAGGTATTTATGATAATATAGAGTTTTGAAATAAATAATAATACTCCCTCTGTACTCTACCCACATAGTCGGCAGCATTTTTCTTTTTAGAAAACGTGTAACTCCAATAGTCGGCAGCTTTTTTCTTTTAAAAAATAGACAACTCCAATAGTCGGCAGCTTTTTCTTTTAGAAAATAGACAACTCCAATAGTCAGCAGCATTTTTCTTTTAAAAAATAGACAACTCCAATAGTCGGCAGCTTTTTTCTTTTAGAAAATAGACAACTCCAATAGTCGGCAGCTTTTTTCTTTTAGAAAACAGGCAACTCCAATAGTCGGCGGCATTTTTCTTTTAGAAAACAGGCAAGTTCAATATCGGCAGCTTTTTTCTTTCCCGCTCACGCACGGTCTGTGACCGAGTGTGCATTTTCTACAGTCTGTGACCGTTATATGTTGAATGGTCAAAGACCATAATTAGACACACACGGTCACAGACCGTGCGCGAGCAAAATAACAAGAAAAATGCAACCCCTAAAACAAGAGATTGCATTTTCAGATATAAATCAGTTTTTTTAATAAAGACTCAGTTTAAGGTTTTCCTCTCAATGCATTGAACAGCTTTTTACGCTCTTTCATTTCATCGTCATTCAAGAAAGGTATTTTATTCAAACGCTCAATCATTGTACTTGATAACGATTTAAATTTAGAAGCATCAGCTGTTGAAAAAGTAGATATTTGTGGTAATTTTTCACGTAGATGATTCACTTGATTGCCATTTTTCCAAAAACGGAAACATACGTGCGGGCCAGTAGCCAAGCCTGTTTGACCAACATAACCGATAATATCTCCTTGCTTTACACGCGTACCCGATGAAATACCTTTTGCAAAACGGCTCATGTGAAGATATTGTGATTCATAAGGGTTCATGTGTTTGATTTTCACATAATTACCATTCCCTCCCTCAAAAGTTGCGGCGGTAACCACGCCATCTGCAACTGCCATAATCGGTGTACCTTGTGGTGCAGCATAATCAGTGCCGAAATGAGGACGATTATAGCCCAAAATCGGATGCATGCGATTCATGCTATAATGCGATGTGATATTACTGTATCTTAAAGGTGATTTTAAAAAACCGTCGCGCATTGGCAAACCGTTTTTAGCGTACCAACCTTTCTCTTCACCATTATCGAAATAGATGGCATAAATAGGCTCTTTTTCTTCTTTTTCCTTGAAATATGCCGCCTTCATACATTTTACACCCACAGAGCGACCTTCCACCAATTCCTCTTCCCAGATGATTTTGTACTCGTCACCATCTTGAAATTTGCGCAAATCGAACTGATATTTCAAAGCATCTTCCACTTTGTCCGTCAATTCGTAACTCATACCGTTGGCAACCATAGTTTCCCAAAGTGAGCCATTGATTTTGCCCGAAGCCTCAAATTCGCTAAGGGTAACTTCTTTTTTCACCTCTTTTACTGAGGGAGTCTTCAAATCAAAAACGATGTAGCGTTTAGAATCAGGTTCATAGATAAAGTAGTCATAACCCATTCGCGGATCGCGCATCAGGATAGTATAAGGTTTCCCGTTGATGATTTTATCGAAATCATAATATTGTTTCGCTTTTTTGGCAAGGCTATCGGCAACTCGGTGCGACAAACCTCTTTTCATGAGCATCGGTACGAATACATCGTCGCTCTCAACTTTCTTTTCTATTACGTTGAATGTATCTAAGGCAAAACCGTACTTGATAGTAGGGCTGATAACAGGCAAAGCACTTAACGTGATTTGTTCATCATTTTTACTAATAAAAGAAGTCAATTGTGTCGCTTCCGAAATAAATAAGGCAGAACTTGCAATAATAGCGGTCGCTGAAATCTGGACAAATGAGTTTTTAGAAAGTAAATTTTTTATGCCGTTTTTAGATGATAGTTGCTTTTTTAGTTTTGTTAACCTCTGGAAATTCTTCATTAAATTGTTTAATTTGTAAAATTGAGTCCTTTCTAAATATTGATAAGTGCTGCGAAACAATAAAACGGAATATTCTGCTCATTGTTTCTCATAGTTGTTTTCGAATTAATTTGTTAAATAACATTATTTCTTCTTGAGTATTTTCTTAAGAAAAGAAAATAAACTCAAGTATGAGCGCAAAAGTACAATACTCTTTTTGATTTATAAGCATAAACAAATATTAACAATTGTTAAAGTTTTGTAAATTAGAAGCGCAAGGCAATGATATAAAAATTATTGAATTTAAAATAATTTTTTAATTAAAATTTTGCATCTGACAGAATAATTTAACATTTATGATACTTTAATGAATGTTTTTCAAATTTTAATTTTAAAAATAGGTTATTTTCGGAATTAAATTTCAAAACATATAATTTAATTATTTCTTCAATTTTACCCATAATTCTGAACCTTCTCGTGGTTTTATTGAATTATGAGCGGGCTTCATTTCTACTATTTTAAAATATGGATTAAAATAAGTCCTGTATTCTGCTTCCGTACCACCAAATGGAGGCCCTTGGAAAGGAAACTCCTTACCGAAGAGCAAACCCACTAAAACACCTGAATAAGCTTTGTTTTCCTCTTTATTTTCAATTAGCAATGCCGAGGCTTTCTCAGCATATCGAGAACGTAATATAGGATTGATTGCACAGAAAAAAGTCTGTTCTATTATCATATCGAATGTCTCCTTTATTTCAAAAAAATCGCCTATAATCAATTGATTATCAGGAAAATAGGGTATTTTATTCTTAAAACGCTGAATCGCATCCTCTGCCCAATCGCATACATAAACATTCCGAAAACCCGACTCCCACAAGTAAGCCGCTTCATGCCCACTACCTGCACCAGGTATCAGTATTTTCATGTTTTTATCTACATTTTCAACAGTTCCCAAATGGTCAATATATTTCTTAATCGGCGTTGTGACAGTCCTCACATCCCAGCCTGTATCGCCATTCTCATAGCGTTGTTGCCAATAATCTTTATTTAATATATTCACTTTTATTAAAATTTATGAGTTAATAACCACAGTATAAAAAATAGGGGTAACTTTTTACAGCGACCCCTCAGTATTTTCAACTATTTTTTCAGTATTAGAATAGGGTAACATCCCCTGATTCAATGTGTTCTTGCGTTATTTTGCCGATTTTAATTGAATATCGAATAGTCCATAAGTAAATATCATTGGATAATTGCTTGTTTTTATAACTTCCGTCCCAAGCTGTACTTACATCATTTGTCTTAA
>JANMYC010001331.1:0-1620 GCA_031381715.1 Saprospiraceae bacterium | reverse complement strand
CAAAATACCTTTATGGTAAATTTCAATTCCGCTTTTTCTTTATTGGTAGAGCAGGAGGTGCATATGAATATTGGCATTTGGATTTTGTGAAAATTGCCCCTAATCGTTTGGTTACCAATAGAAGTTTAGATGATTTGGCTTTTGTTGAAACGCCTAAACCACTTTTGAAACGCTACGCTTCCATGCCTTGGAAACAAGCCCAACCACAATTGGCGGCTGAGGTAAGGGATTCATTTAATGCCAAGGTCTATAATCATTTCGGAATCATACGCAATATCACGAATACCAATTTAAAAGTGACTACTTCAACGGGCGTGCAAGCGGTCAATAACTTGACGATTGGTGATGCTTTGAATATTCCGCCGAGCATTTTCTTCACGTCAGTTAATAAGCTCTTTCCATCATCTTTGAAACAACAACTGGCTACTATTCCAGCTACCACTGAAAAGGTGAATGTTATTTCTGAATACAGCCTTACTATCGAAGGACAAGAAGGAAAAGATTTGAAAAAGGCAGCAGTGCGCAACGATATAGTGTCCAGTACCACTGTTTTTAATAATTATTACGCCTATGACGATGGTTCGGCTGAAATGCAATTCACGGCTACGGGCAACGGTATGCAAATAGCAATGCGTTACAAAGCCAATGTGGCCGATTCGCTCAGAGGAGTGATGTTCTTTTTTCCACACATCAATGGTAATGCGCCAAAAGATGCCGCTTTCAATATAAAAGTGTGGAAAGACTCTTTGAAAACAAACCCGATTTTTGAATTAAAAGGGGTAAAACCATTTTATTTAACCACTTTAGCCGATACGCTTCAAGGTTTTACGAGCTACAGGACAATAGATACTGTTACAGGAAAAGCCATTCCTATCCCAGCAGGTGATTTTTATGTGGGATACCAAAACGTTGGAGACGTAAAAATTCCTATCGGATTGGATAGAAATAATATTGATAAGACACAATACCTGTATCAGTTTCTGAATGGTTCTTGGTCACAATTGAGCGTTTCACAACCCATAATTGGCGCCTTAATGATGCGCCCAATATTGGGTAGTCAACCCGTTAGGAATAGCAGTACCTTAAAAGTGAACGATATTCCGCTGACGGAAGTGATGACTATTTCACCCAATCCTGCCAGCGACCGTTTGTATTTTGACCTTAAAAAAGGCATGAGTGAGGATTATGAAATCAGCGTTTTTAACGTGGCAGGGCAGCTACAAAAAAGCCAAATACTGAGGGGTAACGAAATGATAATCAACGAGTTAGGCTCAGGATTGTATTTTTTAAAAATTAGAGATATTAAGAACAATTTGATATTTAATCATAAATTTGTGGTTAATAAATAAAATTAAAATAATTCATATTATGGATATAACTGTACAAGAACTCAAAAAAAGGCTTGATGCTGGCGATAAAAATTTCGTTTTCATAGATGTGCGCGAGCCTTATGAATACCAAGATTTTAACCTCGGTGCTACTTTGATTCCGTTGGGCAACATTCCTAATTCTTTGCATGACCTCATTGGCCACAAAGAAGACGAGATAATCGTGCATTGCCGAAGCGGCGCCCGTTCGGGTCAAGCTAAAAACTTTTTATTGCAAAATGGCTTCAAGAAT
>JANMYC010001326.1:0-1978 GCA_031381715.1 Saprospiraceae bacterium | reverse complement strand
GAAAAATATTTTATTTTTGAAAACTCTTAGATCGTCAAATAGATTCCATATACTACTAATTGAAACAGATTCTAAGTTTTTTATGACATTAATATCCAATGTAATTTCAATTAGATCATCATTATATTTAAAAAACTCTGTTACTACTGAATTTATATTTTTACTCAAATCAGGTATTTTGATTTGCATAAAATATCCTTCAATAACTTTTGTTATACTTTCTGGAATAGCAGGAAGTAATGTTAGATAATCTTCGAATACATCTCCTTCCTTGAACTTTATTCCTAATACATTAATATATCTAACACTGATTTGTTTGATTTTTATATCAGGAAACAAGTTTTGTAATTCCGACAAGTAATACTTCGCCTCAGTAACTAACTGTTCCCAATTTTCGTAAGGTTCAACACGATGAAAACTTATTGAATCAAAGTGTAATTTTATATGTTTTTTTGTATCAGGAGAAGTTAACATATATCCAATGTACTCAGTACTCTTCGTTACTGAACCATTATTCTCAATTTTAACTGTATTCTCTATTTCATTTTCTTTGTTAGGATAGTTGACTTTTGTAATATCGCAAAATTGATATAAATCCTCTTGTTTAGTGCCTATAGGATGTGTAAAAGCAATACTAATCAAAGCTTCTTTTATTGGAGGATTTTTCAGTTTTAAGTTTGGTAACATAATTATAGCCCTATTCAATTTATTTTAGGTTTAGCAAATATATTAAATACTTTTAGATAGCTCCAATTATTTAACATTTTATTATAAATCAAAAACTAAACCAAGTAGTTAACATCAAAAATAGTATGTTAGTTTCAATATCGAAACCGATTTATTTTATTTTAGATAAAAATATCTTGCCATACTTCTCCTTGAATATGAATCAAAAGAACTTACCCTTCCCAATCTCCCTATCATTCCTCGACCACTCACTCCACGAGCCGACATAAAGCTTCGGAATAGGCAAATCCGCTTGCGCAATTGCTAAAAGAGTATGACAAGCCGTGATACCTGAGCCACAATGAACAATGATGTTTTCGGGCTTAAAATTGCCAATCGCTTGTTCGTATTTCTCTTTTAGTTTTTCAGAAGGTAGGAATAAGCCATTTTCATCCAAATTTTCATTAAAAGGAATATTGATGGCGCCGGGGATGTGCCCTGCTATCAAATCAATGGGTTCGTGCATGCCTAAGTAGCGTTCAGAATCCCGAACATCAATCACAACGTGGTCGGGAGCAAGGGCAGCTTTTGCCACCTCTTCAATATCCGCCGTGGGCAATTGCCACGATGGGGCAGGATAAGGCGGTTGCATTTCAGGTTTTATAGTCTCAGTACTCGTCGGGTAGCCTATTTTAATAGCCGTTTGTAAGCCTCCATTGACGACTTGTACTTTTTCATGTCCCACTGCTTTGAGCATCCACCAAAAGCGGGCGGCAGCATTGGCTCCATTTTTATCGTCGTAAACGATGACGTGGGTGGACGGATTTATCCCCAAATTACCCAATAGAACACAAAACTTATCAACAGTTGGCAAGGGATGCCTTCCCCCATAAGCAGCATTATCCGTTTTTTGAGCCAATTCCGTCTCAGCATCTACCCAGAATGCCCTTTTTAAATGCAAATTTTCGAAGCTACTTTTAGCATTTGCGCCTACACGAACATCTATGATGACTATATTTTTTTTATTCTCTAACTTTAAAAAGTCAATTGCATCTATTATGGGTTTCATCATTTTTATTTTAAAACGGTGACACTGCTCAAAAGTCGTGTCACCGTTATTTTATAGTAGATATATCTTTTCATGCTTGACACCGCTTGGAGCGGTGCCAAGCGGTGGCTATTCCATTCTTATTTTACCAGTTTTGATATATCCTCTTTGGTCTTCAATTCTAAAAATATACATACCGGTAGGAAGGCCACCCCTCAGTATTTCGGCAGTTTGACCATTAATTTCCTCTTCTTTTCTATACAC
>JANMYC010001299.1:0-1777 GCA_031381715.1 Saprospiraceae bacterium | reverse complement strand
CAAAATATGCTAAATAGATTGCAAGAGCCGTATAAGTCATAATGATTTTAATATCCATCGGAAACGGTTCGCCCCATGCGTAATTTGCCCACAAACCACCCGTAAACAAGCCTAAAAAGCCGAATAAAATCCCCGCCAAAGTGAATGAAACGGCTTTGATATCCGATTCACGGCGGCGGAACCTCAAATACTGAATGCTGTGAAAAATAGCCACCCCAAACAAAGTAAACATTACAAACCACATCGGAACGTGGTAAAAAGTATTGCGGAGCGTCTCAGCCAAAAGATTGCGGTACGGATAAGCAAAACGCCATTTACGGTTGATTTCCATCGAAGCATTCCAAAGGGGTTGACCCGCTTGTTTATTCATGGAATCTTGCGTGATTTCGATGGCTTCGGGGCGAATTGCCTGCTCTGCTCCTTCCACACTCACTAAAATACTTGCATTTTCGAGCTTTGTACTGAGGGGTAGGAATTGAGGAATCGCAAATTTAAATTCAACTTGTTGCCCGCTCACTGCTTTGAAATCCATTGATTTGATGGCAAAAACCCGCCTGGAATCTATCTTTTTACCATCTTTATCTTTCAAAATGGTTTCATCGATGTGCAACCAAGCAGTACCACTTTTAGCGCCTTCCCAGTTGGAGTTGTAACCGTTCACTTTCAGCCAAAGTGTATCGCCCACTTTTGCGCTGTATGGCGTCACCTCAGTCACACCCGTGCGCAAAGGCACTATCAAACCCGCTATAAAAACCCATGTCATCAAAATGACGCAAAGGATTTTCCACCAATTTTTTCTCATATTTCAATCTATTTACCCCTCAGTCCCGAGTATTCGGATTGGGCTTTTTTATATTAAAAACTGCTTTTAATCTTTCCATAAAAAAGGAAACAGTAAAAAACTCATTGCAATCAAAATCATATCTATTGAACCCAGCATCAAAACATCTTGCCCCCAAGAGGTATCCACCATCCGAATCGCACTTTTTGATAAACGAATAAGCGTTATTAAAATAGGCAAAACAACTGGGAAACTCAATATCGCCATCATAGTTGCCGAATTATTCGCTTTTGCGGCTATTGCTGATACGAATGTAAACGTAATGCTAAAACCAATACTCCCAAGCAAAATTGCTAAAAAATACTGAGGGGTGTCACGAATGGGATTGCCCACCATGACGCGCAGCATCACTAAAGTTAAAACATTCAGAATAAATAACAAGCAGATATTATAGAAAATCTTAGAAAGAATAACAGCTATGGGATTGATAAGTTGATAATAAAAGAGCTGTCGGGCAGAATTTTCTTGAACAAAACTTTTCATTACTGCATTAATGGAAGCAAAGAGAGAAACAATCCAAAACAATGTATTCCAGACATTTGGTTCAATTTTGATACCCGTAAATGATAAATAAATGACGAAAACCGTGGAGGTCACATACAAAAGAATGCCACTGAGCGCATATTTCTGCCTCAGTTCCATGGTCGCTTCTTTTTTTAAAATAATAATATAAAAATAAGAATTTTATTGATTTTAATACAAATATAATTTCTTGTTGAGAATTATAGGGTATTATTTTTTCTCAAAAGCATCTTTTTAAACTAAAACCACGTGTTAACATTCAATTGGACAATTTACTGAACTTTTTTTACCACAGTTTTACTTACTCTTTCAAAAATAAAATAAAATACACACTATTTCCTCACATTAGTACCTTAAATTTGCGGCGATAATTACCAGATTATGACTTTGATAAGTGAAATTTTATTTCTTTTA
>JANMYC010001294.1:0-2696 GCA_031381715.1 Saprospiraceae bacterium | reverse complement strand
GAAAATATTATGTCATCGCTTTATAATAATTATTTCGGTTCGGGTTTATCGTCAATCGTTTTTCAAGAAATTAGAGAAGCACGTGCGCTCGCTTACGCTGCAAATGCGTTTTATAGCAGCCCATCAAAAGTGAATCGTGCGCATTATTTGCAAGCGTACTTAGGTACACAATCAGATAAGCTTCAAGAAGCCATAACTGCTTTGACCGATATCATCAATAATATGCCACTTTCTGAAAACCAAATTGAACATGCCCGCGTTTCGGTGCTCAAAACGATAGAAAGTGAACGCATCACTAAGGCAAATATTTATTGGACTTATAGAAATAGCTTGGATAGAGGAATAAATTTTGATATGCGCAAAAATGTTTATCAGACAATTTCTCTTACATCGTCAGCTAAGCTTAAAGAATTTCAAGAAAAAAACATCAAAAACAGGCATTTTACATACTTGATATTGGGTGATAAATCAAAAATCGATTTTAACTATCTCAACTCTATTGGCACTGTTCAAGAGTTGACGTTAGAAGAAATATTTGGTCATTGAGACAAAGTAAAAAATACCACTTATACTGAGGGGGTATAAAATAGAAAACCCGAGGGCTTTAGCACCTCGGGTTTTTAATTTTATAAAGGGACAAACTAAAAAATAAACTACCCAACTTAACAATTCTAATTCCTTTACTCTGCGTTAAATTTCTTTTAAATAATTCACTATTTCTCAAAAAATTTTCCTTGATTAAAGAAATTATAATAGCCAACCTGTCTGCCGACAAAGGCAGGTTTGGGTAGTTTATTTTTTACTTTGTCCCTAAACACATTTAAATATTCTACCAGAAATGAGTATATAAAGCAGTTAAAATACCTAAAACTATCAAGGCACCTACCGCAAACCCATTTGATACTTTAAACATGGAGCTATCAATCTCCAGCCCTCTCGGATTGTCCTTGCTTTCAGGATCTAATAAACTGACCGTAATAATAACGCCCGACAAAATGAGGAAAGAATAGCCCATGGCATGGAAGAAAGGCATACCTCCTCCAAACTGATCAAAGGCAATGGAAACAGGTAATGCTAAAATAGCGGCTGCCAAAGCACCTCTGCCTGTTGCACCTTTCCAGAAAAATCCTAAGAAAAATATGGCGAAAATACCAGGCGAAACAAAGCCTGTATATTTTTGAATGAATTGGAAGGCTGAAACCAAACCGCGCAATTGAGGTGCAACAAAGCAACCAATAACCATAGCCACGACAATCGTTATTTTACCCACATTGACCAGTTGCTTTTCGCTTGCTTCTTTGTTGATAACTTTTCTATAAATGTCCAAAGTGAAAATAGTCGCAATTGAGTTCGCTTTGCCCGCCAATGAAGCCACTATTGCAGCTGTCAAAGCCGCAAAAGACAAACCTTTCAAACCCGTAGGTAGAAGATCCAATAGAATCGGATAAGATTTATCGGGAATCAAATGCCCTTCTGCATTGAGCATTTCTGCTTGAAACATACCATTTTGGTGTAGTACATAAGCTGCAATACCCGGCAATACAACAATAATAGGCATCAATAATTTTAAAAAAGCCGCAAAAAGTAAACCTGAGCGCGCTGTTTTCAAATCAGCACCCAAAGCGCGCTGTGTGATGTATTGGTTACAACCCCAATAGTTAAGGTTCGTAATCCACATAGCACCAATCAACACCGTTAGGCCCGGTAATTCACCCCAAGCATCTTTCGTCCCACCTTCGCCATTAGGCATTTGTAGTTGCCCTTTGCCCAAAATCATGTGAAAATGGTCGGGTGCTTTTTCATAAAGAAGGCTTAAACCATTCATCATGCCCGCGCTACCAAATTTTACGGCAACCATGTCGAGTGCTAAATACGTTGTCGCCAAACCACCGATAATCAAAACAATTACCTGAATAACGTCCGTGAAACCAATAACCTTCATGCCGCCAAGCGTAATAAAGACCGCAAAAACGGCCATACCGATAACGCAAGGCATAAAATCTAAGCCCGAAACTTTAGTTACAGCCAACGCACCCAAATACAATATTGAGGACAAATTGACAAAAACGTAGAGGAAAAGCCAGAAAATTGCCATGATTAAAGCCACAGAGGGATTATACCTTTGACTCAAAAACTGGGGCATCGTAAAAATGCGATTCTTGAGATAAATTGGCAAAAAGAAAACGGCGACAACCAAGAGCGTTGCGGCAGCCATCCACTCGTAGGTTGAAATAGCTAAACCCATAGCGAAACCGCTACCCGACATCCCGATGAATTGTTCCGCAGAAATATTGGAAGCGATAAGTGACGCGCCAATTGCCCACCACGTGAGCGAGCCTTCCGCGAGAAAATAATCTGCGGATGATTCTACCCCTTTTTTCTTGCGTTGATAAATCCAATAACCATAGCCTGATACGAGGACAAAATAAAATAAAAAAACAATGTAGTCCAAAGACTGAAGACCTGTTTGCATAGTAAAATTGGTTGTATTTGAAAAATTAAGCGAATTTTCGTTTTAATATTTATAACGTAGAGGCTTACTTGGTGGGACGAATTTAAAATAAAAATAGCTTTTTAAGCTATTTATCTTAAATAAATTTTCATTTTTATTTAGAATACAAAATTTAAGATACCCTTTTTGAATTAAATTATATTGATGTTCACCATCATTAACATTTTTTTGACTATTTTATGAT
>JANMYC010001287.1:0-1934 GCA_031381715.1 Saprospiraceae bacterium | reverse complement strand
GTAACTTCGGAAATCTCTGATTTTACCTCAATCTGCAAAGTTTAAGTTGATTCCAATGGGTTTTAACCCATTGTTTTGAGTGAAACAACGGGTTAAAACCCGTTGGGATATCTAAAAACTAAGATTTCCGAAGTTATCAGTACTATAACAAAATGAAAAACATAAAGTCCATTATTTTATATTTTTACAAACCAGTTTTCATCGCTTTTCTTCTTTTTTTATACCCCCTCAGTATAAAAGCACAAGAGACGCTTGTTTACACTGCCGACCAGACATTGGCGGATGTGGCGAATTACGTTCATTTTTATAAAGACGAAACCAATGCCCTAACTTTTGAACAAATAAAAAACCTGCCCGATGCCGCTTTTCAGAAATCGAAGTCATCGCCCCTGCGTTTTGGCACGACAACTGCGAGTATTTGGTTGAGGTTTGCCATTAAAAACCAAACAGAATCACCCCTTTTTTTGGCATTCCAAAGCAATGCTTTAAACATTGTTGATGCTTTTATTTATGACGAAAGCGGCAAACTCACCAATAAGGAAGCAGGTTTTGAGCGCCCTTTTAACAATCGAGAGTTACAACGAAGTAATGTGGTTATGAATATTGGGCAGTCGCCAAAAATGCTGTATGTCAAAATGCAAAGCAAATTTAACCTCACATTACCCCTTGTTTTATCCCGTTTAGAGCCTTTAAGCAATTACTATTACAAGCGAGATGCCCTAAATGGCTTGGGAGTGGGCATCCTAATGGCGATGCTACTTTACAATCTTTTTATATTCTTTTTAGTCAAAGACCTTTTGTATTTATACTATTGTTTGTATGCTATAACGAGCTTGTGGGCAATTGCACATCTCAACGGTTTAGGCTTGCTTATTTGGTGGTGGAGTCCCTTAATTACGCGTTTGGTAGGGATTCCTTTTGTGCTGCTTACAGCTTGGTTATTTACCGTTCGCTTTCTGAACTTGGATAAAAATATGCCCCGAACCTACATGGCAATAAAAGTTTTATGTATTTTAATAGCCTGTATCATTCCAATAGATTTCTTAGATTTACAAATTCTGAGAGCCACAGCACAACAAATTCTCACGCCCTTTTCGGCTTTTGCCATGCTAATAATTGGTATTTTGAGTCATTTTCAAGGCAATAAAAGTGCAAAATATTATGTCTTAGCCTGGGTATTTTTTTTGGGCGGCGGCGTTATTACCTCATTTAGTTACGCGGGTTTAATTCCTTTTAATTATTTCACTTCCAATGCCGTATTATTGGGGGCTTGTATAGAAAATCTTTTATTGGCATTTGCGCTCGCAAATCGCATCAATATTTATCGGGCAGAATCTGCCAAAGCTCAAGCCTTAGCACTGTTGCGATTAGAGGAAAATGAAACCTTGGTTAGGGAACAAAACAAAGACTTAGCGGAAAAAGTACAGGAACGCACAACCGAATTGGAGACTTCGCTCGACATTCTGAAAGCCACACAAAATCAATTGATTCAATCAGAAAAACTCGCTTCCCTTGGCGAATTGACCGCAGGCATCGCCCATGAAATACAAAATCCTTTGAATTTTGTCAATAACTTCGCCGAATTGAGTGTGGATATTGCAAAAGATTTGAACGACGAAATGAATAAACTCGCTGTCGATAAAGAAATTCTTGATCAAAATGCTTTCAAAATAATCATTGAAGACACCGAAGAATGTGATGCTTTCGAAAAGCAATTACAGGAAGTTTTGGACGAGCAAATGGCTAGAATTATATCTGATGACGATGGAATAAAATGTTCTAAGGATTTATTTTCCAAACTTGAAAATTTCTTAATAAAATACAATGTTTTGAGCCAAATCCAGATGACTAATGAGCAAAAGAATCAAGCAATAAATGAATTCAACAATGAATTTCGTGCAATACTTGAGAAATTCATGGAATGTTTTTCGATG
>JANMYC010001260.1:0-1841 GCA_031381715.1 Saprospiraceae bacterium | reverse complement strand
AAAGCGGGTTCGGGCAGATTGTCCAAGTTTTCTTTAAACTGTTTGAAAAAATTATCCATTGTCAAAAACCTGTTTTGATATATTTTTTATAAGCCCATTGCCCATTTTGAGGCTTTTGGTTGAGTATCATTTCTTTTAATTTTTCTTTTGCACGCGCCAAATTTGACCGTGAAGTACTTTCCGTTATCCCCAATTGCGTCGCAATTTCTTTATGGTCATATTCTTCCATGACATAAAGGTTAAAAACCAAGCGATACTGAGGGGGGAGTGCTTGAAGAAGCGGCAACACATCTTCATCAAGCGTGAGTATGGGTAAAGGCAATTCCTCGCTTTCCAAGTAGTGATGCGCATCCAATTCAATTAATTTTGGCAACTTGTGATGGACTCTATGATAGTCAATAGCGGCATGAATGAGTACCTGCCGAAACCATGCTTTAAAAGGTTGAGTGGTGTCATATTGGTGCATTTTATTAAAAATCTTGAGAAAAGCATCGTTCAAAATTTCAGTCGCTTCCTCCCGATTTTGAGCATACCGAAAAGCGATTTTTAACCCATAGCCATAGAAAAGTTCATACAACGCCCGTTGTTGCTGTCGGTTGTTTTTTAGACAACCAGTAATTAAGCTGTTGATATGGTTTTCCTCATTTGACATCATAAAACAAGTTACGGTGAAAATGAAAGGAAATGCTGCGTGGAGTGTTGTTTTTAATTGAAATAAATGAAATTTTGTTTATGAAAAGTAAAATTGGGTTAAATTTACCTTCAAATACTGAGGGGGTAACTTTTAACAATTTAAGATTATGGAAACAAAACTACTAAGTATCATTCCAGTTTTACCATCAGCCGATATTGTGCGAGATTGCCAATGGTATGAAGAAAAGACTGGCTTTAAAACCTATTTTGCTGATAATATGTACGCGGTTTTGTACAGAGAGAACCTTTGCCTTCATCTGCAATGGCACGCTAATACAGCCGATGACCCTTTGTTGGGCGGTTCTGTTATCAGATTGTATATGCAAGATATTAAGCCTGTTTTTAAAGAATTTGTAAGACGCGGAACGATTACAAAAGATAAATTTAGGGCAAATACACCTTGGGAAACTAACGAATTTGGCTTTTTTGACTTAAATCAAAATGCTGTTTTTATTGTGGACGATATTGCTAAAAGATGCGTATAATTGTGAATATAAACCCATAAATATTCCTAATAAATATTTGAATGATTAAAACCAAACCAATATGAATTCCTATCCAAGTATATTCAATGATGTGATTGGGCCCGTTATGCGAGGTCCTTCAAGTTCACATTGTGCCGCTTCTTTGCGCATTGCTCGCCTGTGCAGAGACTTAATGGACGACAATATCAAAGACATTTTGATTGAATTTGACCCGAATGGTTCATTGGCAACAACGCACAAAAGTCAAGGCTCGGATATGGGTTTGTTTGGCGGTTTTTTAGGTTGGGAGGCTTATGACGAGCGTTTGCCCGAGTCTGAAAAACACTTGATAACGGCAGGGATTAACGTCACGATTAATATTTATGATATAAAAGCCGATCACCCCAATACCTATAAAATAAAGCTTAAAAATGATAAAGAAACGAGGGATTTGACCGCTATTTCGACGGGCGGGGGCATGATTGAAGTCATTGAAATTGATGGTGTTGGTGTCTCGGTGGCAGGTGATTATTTTGAAACACTTGTTTACTGCACCGACCCAGAGCTGATTATTTCTTTCCTAAAAGCCTCCATTGTTTATGATGATATTGAATTCCATAAAGGCAGTATTAGTTTTATTGAAATCAAATCACAAACCATATTGGATGCGGTAATTTTAAGAGA
>JANMYC010001228.1:0-1697 GCA_031381715.1 Saprospiraceae bacterium | reverse complement strand
GTTGATTATCCTCTTCGCTTTCGGTATATTCACTGATAGGTAATAACGTCTCCCATTTTTGAGCAATGATTTTATCCGGTATTTTTTGTGCATTAAAATTCTTTGCCCACTTTGGCAAATCTTTCATATAATAAGTACTCGAAATCCAATTACCTGACTTTGCATCAAACCAATAAGCCGCATTCCCCGCATGACCCACCGGCAAAACCGCTCCCCTATCTTTTATACTGACGCCAAAAACTCTGGATTTGAAATCATTTGACAACCGAAGTTGGTCGGTAATTGTCGTAGTAAGCAGATTTTTAGGCGACATTTTACCTTCTGTGCCGGAATCCGCACCTACTCCCACCACTGTACTATCTTCTACCACATAAACGTTGCGGTTAGCGAGAGGGTCAAACCATTCATTGCCAACAATACCGTTGATTGCAGGAACAGACCCCGTATAAATAGCCGCGTGACCCGGTCCCGTCGTTGTCATAGCATAATGATAATGGTTGTTTTTACAGTTAAAACCATCATTCATTAAGCGTTTAAAACCACCATTTCCGTATTTCGCAGCGTAGCGATACAAGTAATCGTAACGCATTTGGTCAACCACTATCCCCACCACAAGTTTAGGAGCATTGGCTAAAGGAGTAGCAGTTTCTTTCTTATTTTGTGAAAAAGCCGAGAATGACAATACTATTAAAAATAGACTATAAAAACACTTCATTAGTATGCTATTAAAATAAATGAAAAATACGTATGTTACGTAAAGTTAGCAATTTTACTGAGGGGGTAAAAATATCCAATATATTTGTATATCGCAGATATACGACACGTTAAGTTTAAGTAAAATCTTGATTTGGTATCTTAAAACGCAAAAATGCCATATTTCCCTCGTTTTCAAGGGGAATATGGCATTTTTATTTTCGGTACTGAGGGGGAGAGGGTATTATTCAAATCAACTTTAATATTATATTTTTTATAATCGTCTTGCAGACCAAGTACCTCTTTTTAAAGGTCTTTCATTAGGAATTTGTAGTTTTTTATAAAAATTATTTAGTTTATTTTTCCTTATTTCAATGTCTTTTTGTGATGCTTGTCCTTCCATCCATGATTGTCTATCTATCCCACTCACAATTATCTCTTCGACTTTTTTTAAAACTTCTCCATCAAAAAAGCCGCATTTCCATTGGCAATATGCTAAATATAACCAATCTTCATAGGTAGTCCAACCGTGTTCTAAAAAGAATGCTTCTAATTCTTCTCTTATTTTAAGATGTTCTTTACCCTCATCATATAAATCAAAATAAGAGCATAAATAGCCTGTTGCGCCATCATTTTCTAAAATGCCTGTTCCCCAATATCCCATTTTGTAGCATTAATAGATTGTTAAAAAAAATGAATGAAATACTAAAAAGCTCCTAAAATACTGAGGGGGTAAGGTTTATTATTGAAAACGTTCAAAGAATCATAAATGTTCCTCCAATGTAATTTCTCAATCTACAACATATATTTTTGATATTGCTTTACGCCTTTTTGCGCTCGCGCGAGCGAGATTTAGGAAAAGGTAACTATATTGTGAAGGTTACATATAAGAATGAAGATATTTCGACTTAAAAATTGATAATTAACTAATTTCCTGTTCCTTGAAGTCTTCACATATTTCCAATAAGAACGAGGGTTGTTGTGTCAAGTCTCTGACTTGACAC
>JANMYC010001197.1:0-10692 GCA_031381715.1 Saprospiraceae bacterium | reverse complement strand
GATTTTGGTTTTCATATGAAGCTCACTTTCTTTACAATATCTTCGTTGAGGTTTACATTGGAATAATAAGCTGCTTTTATCAAGCCGATTTGTCCGCCGTGATAAACATCGTGAAAGACAATGCCCTCAAATAAAAAGCGGAACGAATACGATTTTTCAGGGACTTCTTCATCCAATTTTGTACTCGGAAACGCGGCTAATTTTTCTAATAAAAGCACTTGGTTTTCATCCAATTGGGTCAATAATTCACGCCACACTTTTTCGCTTTCTGTGACTTCTGGGAAATCACCTAAAGAACCAATATCCATCTTGAAACCATAATTTTCATTTAAAATTTCAATGACATATTGCCGCCAAATGAGTATGTGCGCGACCAATTCGGCGATATTATGTTTCTTTTCAAAAGGACGATAAAACGCAATCGTTGTATCCACATCAAGCAGTAATTCTTTGAGCGAATTGCCATGCCACGGCATTCCATCATAGGTTTCTGATAGGTTATTGATGATATTTTCTAAGTGCAGATTCATATTTTCGGTTTTAAATTTGAACTTTCATCAGGTTAGAGGCATAGAATATTGGATTATTTATTTCTTAAAACTGACCACCAAAAAGATGGGGTTCGCAACTGTTTTTTCAAATTGACGTCCGTAAAAACGAAGGCGAAGGTGCGGGCTAAATGTTGATTTTTTGAAATCAACCACACCAAGGTATCAAAAAACCTGTTCTTTCAAGTCTTCCGATTTTTCCAATAGGAACAGTGCTGTTGTGTTCAGTCTCAGACTGAACACATATCCAGAAGCGGTCAACCGACCGCCTGCATCTTACTGTGCAAAAGTTACACCCCTCAGTATAGCTTACTCTTGGTCGGGCGGTAGCCCTCCTTTACGTGTGTGTTCATTCCGATTCTCGGAACAAACACAACAGTACACTGCTAAAATGCAACAATTTTCTTCGAACACTTGGGCGCAACGGGTTCGTTAAATACATTTAGCTTTCACAAAATCCAATATTTGCTCTGACCAATCAATGGCATCTATGACCTCCGTTTCTTCGGGCTCAAACTCAATATCTGGATAACGGAATCTAACATCTAAACCATTTAACGATACTGCTAATAGGTCTAATTGCTGAAAGCTACTATCTAAATTCATGCAGATTTTAAGAATTTTTTCTAAATCATGGGTTTTGATGAGTGGTTGAAGACTATACACACAATACCCTTTTAGTGCTTTTTCAGCGCATTGTTGTGTGTGATAGATAGCTGTATCGTAATAGGCTTTCTCCAATAAAGCGTTTGCAGTATCTAAATCACGTTTCGCTTTTAGTAACCATTCTTCATAAATTGCCATAGACCAATTTTCCTTCTGTTTTGATTTTATGTTGAAGCGTAGAAGGATGTTCTGCTCTTTCTGTAAAGAAAAATTGGTGATTTAAGACTATATCGGTTGATATATCCATATTTTTTAGAGCTTGTTTGCCCTTTATATGCAACGCTAAATTGAGATGAATATCATCATTTAGGACGATTAGAAAATCTAAATCACTCTCTACACGAGGCTCTCCCCATGCATAAGAGCCAAAAAGATAAATTTTAAGCGGTTGATATGTATCCGCTAATCGTTTTACGGCTTCTTGTATTTTAGATTTTGATATTTTTTTCATCTTATTGACACCTTGCTTTTCTATGACAACAGCAAAAATAAGTATTTTTTTTGAAAGATAGTACCCCTCAGTATTTTGAATAAAAGCAGGCATCGCCTGTGAGTGAGCAGTGCGGTGTTCCCATATCTCGCTCGCGCATGGTCTTTGACCGTGTGCACACATTCCACGGTCTTTGACCGTTATAAGTAAAATGGTCAAAGACCATAGAATATGCACACGCGGTCACAGACCTCGCGCGAGCAGATTTGTAAGTTTTACCTCAATCCACCACCACCTTCTTAGTCATAAAAGCAGCATCTGTCTTTACATGAACGATGTAAATTCCTTTGGCTTGGGTGCTGAGGTCAATATCCAACAGGAGTTCGGAGGCAGATGAAATGTTCTTTTGATAGACGATTTGACCCGTAAGATTGAATATTTCAATATTGGCAGCCCCCCTCAGTATAGAAGGTGTTGAGAGGGTAAAAATGCCTTTTGATGGGTTCGGCGATACCATTAATTGAGCAGATTCATTGTTCAAATCGAGCGTGGCACTGGATGCGGGTACTAAATTAAGCGTTTTTTTAGCGTTAATTCTGCCCCAACCGTAGTAATTATCGAAACCCGATACATCTTCAGTAGCGTCACCTGTCAAATCATCGCAACCTTTTTGCATATAATCTTTGATTTGAGCGGGGGTGAGGGTAGTATTTCTCGCAATCATCAATCCCGCTAAACCGGTGGCGTGGGGTGTTGCTTGAGATGTCCCACTCCAATAAGTATTAAAACTGGTATTGGAACTAAAGCTTAATCCATAGATATAATTGCCCGGTGCACAAACGTCAATATGGCTGCCATAATTACTACCGCTTGTAGCACTCCACGAAAAAGGAACGGATCTTTTTCCATTGGGATTCACTGAACCCACGGCTATCAAATTATTGAACGACGCCGGATAACGAGATACGCCTACATTGTCGTTCCCCATGCAAGCCACTATAATAACGCCTTTATTCCAAGCATAATTTACGGCAGCTTCTAATGACGAAGAGTTGGAACTGCCCACAACCGACATATTGATGACCTTAGCCCCATTATCTACGGCGTAATAAATGCCGGATTCCCACCACGAATACAAGCCAGAGTTGTTGGCGTCCAATGCTTTAATAACCATTAGCTGCGATTTCCAATCTACGCCCGAATACCCAATGCTATTATTGCCCGAAGCCCCCAAAATACCCGTTACATTGGTGCCGTGACCGTGGTCGTCAGTGGGGTCTTTATCGCCATTGGCAAAATCCCAACCTTGAATATCGTCTATTTTACCGTTGTTATCGTCGTCGATGTTGTTATTGGCAATCTCTTTTTTATTCTGCCAAATGCGTCCCGTAAATTCGGGGTGGTCGAGTTTGCAACCCGAATCGAGGATACAGATAATGTTTTTAGTACTGCCGGTGGTAATATCCCAAGCGTCAACCGCTTTAATATCATTGCCCGCTACGGTAGACGTGAGCGTAAAAGTGCCATCATTTTTTAAACCCCATTGGCGGCTGAAATACGTATCATTGGGCGTTATTTCGGGAGGACATTCTTGTACACCATCGCCATGACCAATGAAATCAGGCTCTACGTACTCGAATTTACCCGTATTTTTATAGCCTTCAATGGCTTTTTGAATATCTATGGGCATTTTAAATTCTAAAACAATCGAGCGCACTATGCCGCCACCTTTGATAAATTGAACCTCTTTGCAACCTAATTCTGTATTTAAAGCATCTACTTCGGCAATGCCTAAAATCGGTGCATTATTATCGCTTCTGTTTTGGAGAATGGATTCATAAGGCGTTTTAAGTTTTAAAATAAGCCTATTATTGGCATATTCCGCCTCCTTATTTTGAGCGATAGTTTTTATTGAAAAGAGAGAAATGCAGGTAAAAAACAGGGAAATGATTGGTTTCATGTTATTGATTTGAGATATTAATTTTCGGTTTTAGAATATAGATTTTAACTTTTTAAAAATCAAAAAAGACGTTGAAATATAACCTCTCAACGTCTTTCGGTAATGCAAATAATACACCTAATTTCGGTTTTTAGTTGCTTATTCGTTGATGGCTGTAATTATATATTGGTAATCCAATGAAGTATCGTCTGAAAGAATCTGTTTGAAACCCGCTTGTTTGAGTTCTTTTTCAACCATACTGAGGGGTACTTTGATGCTCACGGGCGGACCCACTGGAATATTTTTTTCCTTATAATCCACGATTAAAACCTTTCCACCTTTGGCGATTCCCGCGCGAAGAAGTTTTAAATAATCTACTCTATTTTGGATATACATATACGTATTGACAATGATAACGGCATTGGCTTCACCGTCTTTGAGTTTTGGGTTATCGGTGTCAACGAGGCGCGTTTCAAAATGAGCGCGTAATTCAGGGTTAAGTTCCTGTTTAGCACTATCCATGAAAGTAATGAAACGTTGGTCAATATCTAAAGCGATGACTTTTTTCGCTTTTTCAATCATTCTGAAAGCAAAGAAGCCAGTACCGGCACCCAAATCCACAACGGTTTGGGTACTCAAATCACCCAATCTATTGATGACCATATCGGGTTTTTGCCAAATAAGGCGATCCTTGCTGTTAAAATCAGCAACCAAATCGTCGAAACCATTTTGTTTTTTAGAATCTTTTTGCTCAGTCCCTTGAAAGCCCCCAGGTTTTTCACTATTGGGTTTGCAAGAGAGAATTTGGACAATAAAAAGGAGCGCAAAACTTATTTTGATGAAATATTTCATACAGCTTGATTGACTAAATTTTATTTCAAAACCCTACATAAAAGTTATTAAGCCACGAATTCATCGGATTACACGAATTACACGAATTTACGTGTTGACAATTTTAACTAATTTCACGAATAAATTGCCCTTAAGGGCAATTTTAGTGTTATTCGCTTTAATTCTGTCAACATCTAAATTAGTGTAATTAGTGTAATCCGACGAATTCGTGGTTCAAAATACCTAGTATAGCTTTTATGTATGGTTTTAAAAATTTTATCAAAGGTAATGTTCCATTTTGATATTTTATTTTCTTTGATGGGGATAAAATAGGGCTTTAAATAAAAAAATCGGGAAATATCAATAAAAAATGGAGAAAGCACCTATTAAAAGCACCTTATAATTTCACCAATTCAGCCATAAATTCCTCAATGCGCTTACGGATATCCGTTTGAGAACAGGTGAAGTTATTCAGAATGAGGGCGAATGCTATTAAACGCCCGTCGGTAGCCGTCGCATATCCGCTATACGACCGAACCCTCGAAATAGAGCCACTTTTAGCTCTTATTTTGCCAATTACTGAGGGGTACTTTTTAAACATGCCTTTCATTGTACCCGTTAATCCAGCTTCAGGCAGCGATTGGTAAAATGACATAAACCATTGACTATCAGTGGTAATTATGCGCAACATATTTGCCATTTGAAGCGGAGTAATACCATTTCGTGGAGATAGCCCCGAACCATCGTTCATGAAGAACCCCTCAGTATCAACGCCTTTTTCAGTCCAAAATTTCTTAATAATGTCCGTTCCCGCTTCGTTGCTGCCGTATCCCGTTGCTTGAAAGGCAATAGTTCTTAAAATGGCTTCACTGTATAAATTAACGCTTTCCATATTGGTGCGTTCCACGATTGTAGAAAGTCGCGGAGATTGCCAAGTGAAAAAAGTGGTGCGAGTGGGAATATCAAAGCTATTTTGCTCAAGCCACGTTTGAGTCACTGCTGAGTCACTGACTGTTACGCCTTTTTCAATTAAGTTTTGCTTTAAATGCCATGCGGCAAAAAAAGGCGGGTCAGGTAATGCGCCACTGATATTAAAATTTCCCAAACCGGCGGGAATTGTCCCTTTCACCACGCCCGTTGAAGAATAAGGCGCGGAATAAATATAGGCATTGTCACCACCGCCATCTCTTGAAAGTACTTCATTGTGCATTTTATAGTTCGGAACGTATGGGGTAGTGCCTGATACTGAGGGGGGGCTGCCAATTGTCGGGTTTTGAGTAAAATTAAGTTCATAAAGGTTTTCGTTAAAATTCAAACCGCTGGGGCCTGCACCGTAATAATTGCCCAAATCTCCCCACGACCAAGTTGCGGGTGTCATAGACCTTTCAAAAGCTGAACCATCGCCAATTATTTTACCTTGAATGGCATTTATCCCTAATTTTTTAATCATTATGGTAAAAGAATCCAGCACTTCGCGCATGCGCACGGCATTATCCATCAGCGGGCTGCCCAATGTAGGGTCGCCGTAGCCTTTGATAATAATGTTGCCAAACAAAACGGAATCTCGTATTGTGCCATCGTATTGTAAATCTGTTTTATACGTAAAATCGTTACCCAATATTTTGAGCCCTGCTGCGGTAGTAGCAATCTTCATATTTGAGGCAGGAATAAGGCTCATGGTGGCATTTGATGAAGCGAGTACTTCGCTGGAATTGACATCCATAACACAAATGCCGATTTGACCATGCCGCAAAACTGAATCACTGTGAAGACGTTGAATGGCTTTCTCAAGTGCCTCATTTTGTGAAAAAGTGAACGCATTTTGTGCCGTAACCCCTTGTGCTACTGAGGGGGTAGCGAGGAGGGACAATAAAAAAAAGATAATTATGCGGTTATTCATAGAATGTGTGTAAAAAATGAAAAGGATTCTATTGTGATTTTAAATAGACAAATATTTAAAAGCGGCTACGCTGCTTTTAGAAATCTGTAAAATAACTTGACATCATTATAGAGCCAAATGAAAAATGATATTACATATAACTTGTAATTAAAATATTTTTTTAAATTTTATCAAATTTAAACTATTGTACCCACATTGTAAATGGTATTGAAAGTTTTAACGCAATTTTATTACAAAGAATAATCGTTGGCTACAATTATCCAAAACACCAAAAAAATGTATCTTTGCTCAATTATTGCGTTCAGAATAATACTTTTAACATTGAGAACATTCACTTTTGACTGTATCGAGCCCATCAAAACCCATGTTTTACGCAAATTAGATAGATTTAACTCTGTTAAGAAATATAAAAAGCCCTCATTTGGTTATGAAACAATGTACTATTAAGAATGCGGTAGTGATAGAAGGTGTTGGATTGCATACGGGTCGTTTGGTGAAAATGACCTTTAAGCCTGCCGCTGTTGACCATGGATACAAATTTCAAAGAGTGGACATTGAAGGCGCGCCCATGATTGCGGCGGATGTGAATAAAGTGGTTTCTACGAATCGCGGAACGACTTTGAAAAGTGAAGAGGCGCAAGTAAGTACCGTCGAACATGCGCTTTCTGCTCTTGTGGGTTTGGGTATTGACAATGTTTTGATTGAAATAGATGGACCTGAAGTGCCCATTATGGATGGTTCTGCCATGCCCTTTATCCATGCTTTGGAGAGTGCAGGGATTGAAACTCAGAATGCAGATAGAGATTATTTTGAGATAACGGAACCCATTTCTTACCGTGATGAAGTAACGGGTACTGAACTTTTAGCCCTACCTGCTGATGAATTCAGCGTTACTGTGATGATCGATTTTAATTCGTCAGTTCTTAACCATCAATATGCGAGCTTGGATCATCTTTCGGCGTATAAAACGGAGATTGCTTCTTGTCGTACCTTCGTTTTTTTACATGAATTAGAGCAATTATTGGGTCAAAACCTTATAAAAGGCGGTGATTTAGAGAATGCAGTGGTTTTGGTGGATAGGCTCATGGATCAAGATGAATTGGATATTTTAGCTAAAAAATTAGATAAACCAAGCGTCAAAGTAGAGCGTGAAGGGGTTTTGAATACCACAAAATTGCGTTTTAATAATGAGCCTGCTCGCCATAAAATATTGGACGTGATAGGTGATTTGGCATTGGTGGGTAAGCACATAAAAGGTAAAATTGTCGCCACAAAGCCCGGTCACACGGCTAATGTGGCTTTTGCAAAAATTCAGAAAAAGCATTATGCGGATTACAGGAAATTGCAAGGCGTTCCTAAATATGACCCCAATGTGAAACCTATTTTGGATATTAACCAGATTGCGAAGAAGCTGCCACACCGTTTTCCGTTTTTATTAGTGGATAAAATTATAGATTTGACGCCTTCATCAGTGGTGGGTGTGAAAAACATTACGATGAATGAGTGGATGTTTCAAGGGCATTTTCCGGACAATCCAGTTTTTCCGGGCGTATTGCAAGTAGAAGCGATGGCTCAAACAGGCGGACTTTTAGCCTTGGCGAATACACCCGATGAAGAACACTGGGATACTTATTTTCTTAAAATTGATAATTGTAAATTTAAAGAAAAAGTAATGCCTGGTGATACGATGATTATTAAAATGGAGTTAAAAGAACCAATCAGACGAGGAATCGTGCACATGCAAGGCTACTGCTACGTCGGCAATAAAATGGTATCAGAAGCGGAGTTGACCGCTATGATTCAAAGGAGATTTTAATCTCTTTTTATGATTTAGGAACTCTTTTTAGCAAAAGCAATTGTGTTCGATTGATTGACAGCAAAATGAACTATAACAACTTAAGTGTCATACATCCCGATGCGCAAATCGGTCAAAACGTGACGATAGGTCCATTTACAACCATCGGAGCTGATGTCGTCATTGAAGACGGTACATGGATAGCCCCTCATGTGAGCATCATGGATGGCGCGCGCATTGGCAAAAACTGCAAAATTTTTCAGGGAGCCATAGTGGGCTCAGTCCCTCAAGATCTAAAATTCAACGGTGAAAGAACCTTTCTTGAAATAGGGGATAATACGATTATTCGAGAATATTGTACCCTCAATATTGGCACTACCGCTAATTGGCGCACTGTTATTGGTAAAAATTGCCTAATTATGGCTTACGTACATGTGGCTCATGATTGTATCATTGGTGACCACGTCATCCTTGCCAATAATGTGACATTGGCTGGGCACATCGAAATCGGCGAATTTGCCCGTTTGGGCGGTATGACTGCCGTGCATCAGTTTGTGAAAATAGGTAAAGACGTGATGATAAGCGGTGGCTCATTGGTGAGAAGCGATGTTCCTCCTTTTATAACGGCGGCGCGCGAGCCATTGTCGTATGCTGGTGTAAATAGGATTGGTTTGAGAAGGCGCGGTTATAGCTCTATCCAAATTGAAAATATTCGGGATATTTATCGAGTTTTATTCGTAAAAGGGCATAATTTTTCTCAAGGTGTCGCTCAAATAGAGTTAGAAATAGGGGATTCTTCCGAAAAAGCTGAAATTTTAGACTTTTTAAAACAATCCACCAGAGGACTCATCAAAGGCTATAAATCAATGAATAGCAAAACGGCGGTTAAAAATATTGAGGAGGATTGAGGTTTAAATTGTTGTATTGCTAAATTGTTGTATTGTTTTGCCAATGAGATGTCGTTTTTTTAATAAAAAACGTAACAACAATTTAGCAATACAACAATTTAAACCACCAATACTGAGGTTTTAAACCCCGAGGACTCGGCGGGGGTGCTCGATTTAACGCCTTGAATATTCTCTATCTGCTTCAAATCAATTTTAGGTAAGGTGAAAAAGAATGTCGTACCGCATTCTTCAATGGATTCAAACCAGATTTTACCACCGTAAAAATCCACTATTCGCTTACAGAACGCCAAGCCAATGCCTGTTCCCTCGTACTTATCCGAGGTGTGTAAGCGGCGGAACATTCTGAAAACTTCTTCCTGATACTGAGGGGGTATCCCAATTCCATTATCTTGTATCCAAAAAATAAGATTATTCTTTTCTTTAAAAACGCCTAATTCGATGTTTGGATTTGGATTGTCATTGTATTTCAATCCATTTATAATGATATTTTGCCATAAAAGGCTGATAAGAGATTTATGAGCATGAATAGTAGGCAGATAATGAGAGACTATTTCAGCATTTTTATCTTTTAAAATTTGGGCGTTATTAGTTACAATATTGCAAAGCATTTCATTCAAATCAATGGGTAGAGGGTCGCCAATATTTTTATCGAGTTTCGAATAATTGAGCAAATCATCTACCAATTGAGTTCCTTGCTTAGCACCTGTGATAATATAACCCATGTACTCTTTTTCTCTTTCATCCAATCTATCATTTGTTTTTCGGGCAACAATCTGGCTAAACGAAGCAATATTCCTCAAAGGTGCTTTCAAATCATGGGAAACAATGTGCGCAAATTCAGTTAACTCTTTATTGCTTCTTACCAGTTGGGTTTCTCTTTCTTTTTCTCTGTCCAAGGCTTTTTGTAGCTCTTGGGTACGGTCTTGTATGCGTTTTTCAAGTTCAATATTTTGCTGATGTATCAATTCTTTTGTTTCTTGGAGTGAATTGATATACTGCAATTTGGCTTTATCTTTTTGATTCATTATTTCTCTCACCTGTTGTGCCATTGCCAAAGTGAGGAAAAACGCTTGAACAATCATACCCAAATGGATGATAAATTTGATATTGATGATGCTGGGCGTGAGTATGAGATTATCGATGATATAAATGCCGATAGTGCCCGTTAGTGAAATCGTCCCTAAAATCATGAGCAGTAGGGCTACATTTTTTCGAGTGTACAATTTTATACTTAAATAAATGACATATATACCGCTTGGAACTGAAAAAACATGAGATATGAATATGCTTAAATCTAAAAAACCGATAATACCGATAAATATATTTAAACTGAATAAAACCACTAAGCTGAGGCTAATTTTATAGTATTGCGGTAAAAGTTTTTTTATTTTTAAAAAATACATGTGAAAAACCAGCCCCAAAAGTGCGGGAAAGTTGGTCAAGATGCGTGCATACACATTATACTGAAGGGTGTTCGGAAAAATGAATTCTTGGAATTGCCCATAGTAAAATGAAATGAGGAATGTCAAACTTATCAAGTACAAGCCATACCAAAAGTAGGGCGACTTTTTAAGTGCAATGTACATCACAAAACTTATCAGAATAAATGCGATGATGATACCAAAAAGTAATCCACTGATAATGCCATCGTAATGATATAGTTCACTCATTTTTG
>JANMYC010001137.1:0-1614 GCA_031381715.1 Saprospiraceae bacterium | reverse complement strand
AAAGCTGTATTTGCTCGAACGGATACGATAGTTTAGCATCCTCAAAACCTCCACATTATCCAGTCCATAATTGTAGAGAATAGATAATTTTTGCATTTATATAACACTCATAAAGCAGCAATACGTTGGCGTGCCCGAGTTTTAGCAAGGCGCATAATGTGTTCAATAGTCAAATATTGCTCTAATTCATGTTTTTCATCGTTGGTCAATCCTTCTTCTCGCTGTTTGTTGAGAAGCATTTCTAACCTCCGTTGTGCAGCAGTTGAAGGTTTGAAATTTACAATCTGCTCTGGATGGGGTGCAGAAGTAATAAAATCAACTATTTCATCAAAAACTCTTGTTATTACCATTCTAAAAGACTTTATTTTATACAAATATACTCTTAATTGGGGATATTGCAAAACAAGTATTGATATTTTACATCTTCAAAACCTTACTAAAAACCGTCACCTTATACGTCCGCAATTGCAGATAATACATACCATTTGTATTTAAATGAGGATTCAAATTTACTTGATGCACCCTTAGTAAAACATTAGTTTGAAATTAATTTTGTTATTTGAAATTGTAAAACTTATCTTTGTAATAAAGCAAAATCTTAATAATATACTCAAAATTGTAAAATTACATGACAACTTTAATTCGTGAAAAAGATAGTTTTACTTTGAACATTCCTAAGGATTTAATTACCGATAAGATGGTTCAAAAACTCATTCGGCTTGTACAATTCAGAGAATTGACTCACAGCAATTCAATGACAGAAAAACAAGCCTCTGACCTTGCCGAACAAATTCAAGAGAAATGGTGGCAGGAAAATAAGGATTGGTTTCTTAAAGATGTTGAAAAATGAAGGTCATAATAGACACAAACAAACTGTTTTCGGCAGCCCTTTCTAAAAATGGGAAAATCGCTCAAACACTATTTTCAGATGAATACGAGTTTATAGCCCCTCATTTTGCGATGGTTGAACTTTTTAAATATAAAGATAAACTGGTCGTCCTGACTAAGAAATCGGAAGTAGAGGTTCTCGAAATATTATACCTCATACTACTCCAAGTCAATTTTTTCAACGAAAAGTCATTATCCCTTTCTTCTCGCCAGGCAGCTTACTCTCTTTGCAAAGATATTGACCCCAAAGACGCTATTTTCATTGCCCTTTCTATTGAACTTAATGCTCCACTTTGGATAGGCGATAAAAAATTAAAAAAAGGCTTATCTGCCAAAGGCTTTAATCATTTCTTCGAAGATTAAAACTCAAATCCTTCCTACATCTTCAAAACCTTCCTAAAAACCGTCACCTTATCCGTCCGCAATTGCAGATAATACATGCCTTTTGTGTTTAAATGAGGATTCAAATTCACTTGATTTACCCCTTCTATAAAACGCTGATTTTGCACTAAATTTTCGATTTTTCTACCTTGCATATCGAATATATCAATACTCACCATGCTCGATTCTGGAAGGTTGAAGTGCACCGTCAATTCATCGGTAAAAGGGTTCGGAAATGATTGAAAATCAATGCGTTGTGCTTCAATTAAGTCTTGGGTAGAAGTCAATAAATCCACTACTTTTATGATGGTGTCACGCCCGCAATCATTCACGGCAATGAGCTTG
>JANMYC010001133.1:0-4411 GCA_031381715.1 Saprospiraceae bacterium | reverse complement strand
AATTTTTCAAGTTAATCATTTATTATATTCTTAAAATTCGCATATATTATATTTTCTTACATCAACTACTTAACAGTTTATACAGATGATATTTTTAAAAAAATGATAAAAGTAGCCGAGCAATTTGATTCAATATTTGTTCTTTCGATTTTTAGGTATAAATGCGTCAAGCAAACTATAACAATCAATTTTAATTAAAAAGACTATTAACAATGCTATTTTTAGGCATTTATGAGATGAATATGCTAAATTAATTGTAAAAATCAAAATGTATTTTTCCAAAAAAAATATTAGCGAAACGTAAGAAATAAGAAAGGGAACAAGTTTAAATCTCAGAATGATGGTTTAAAAAGAAGATAAAAATCATTAACTATGACTTTTTGAGTAAAACCGAATCAATCCCTTTTTAAGTATGACTTTTTGAGTAACAGTTTCAATTATTGAAAGAAGGAATGTGCACTTTAAAGGAAATTTATGCGTAATGAAGATAAATATGCCTTTTTGAGTAATTCACACTCGTATAAAGGTGCGATTCAAGTATTGAGCTTACTCAAAAAGTCATAGATGAGTAGTTTTTATTTGAATTCCTCAATTATATACATTAGAAATATGACTTTTTGAGTAATAATAGGGGTTGTTTATTTGTTTTTAAGATTTTAATCCACTTTTAATTGTTTTAGACGCCTATAATATATTGACTATCAAAGACTTATGAGCCTTTTTATGACCTTTTGAGTAGTATTTATGACTTAATGAGTTGCTTTTATGACTTTTAGAGTAGTAAATATGACCTTTTGAGTATTATCTATGACTTTTTGAGTATATTATGACCTTGCGAGTTTTAAGTCATAATTGAGTATTACTTTTGTTGATAATTGAAAAATGAGCTCAAATGGTCATAATTAATAAGGAAACCAATACCGATAAGTTCGTTGTAGTACAATCTAACGACCTCATTGAGGCGTTGTACTCGCCTGCTTTGACCGCCCGAGCGCATAAAGTTGCTCGCCTTATTTTTTCGCTTATCAGTCCCGAAGATAAAGATTTAAAACTTTATTCCATCACTATTGACGCCATGAAACGCTATTTGGGCTATAAAAGTGACGTGACTTGGGGGCGTTTTCAGGACGATTTACGGGATATTGCGGATAGGTTGAATAAAGAACCGATTGTGATTAAAACCACAGAGAATATCATTACCGCGTACCTCATTGCCGCTTACGCCATTGATTATAAAAAAGGCATCGTCACGTTTGAGATTCCTTTATTGCTGAAACCTTTTCTTTTGGAGCTGAAGAAAAACTTCACGATGTACCCGTTATTGTATATCCCGAAGTTGAAAAGCAGCTATTCGATCCGTTTATATGAGTTGTTATATCAATACAAAACCATCGGACATCGGACATTCGATTTGGAAGATTTACAGAAAAAAGTAGGCTCTGAATACGAATTGTACGGTGATTTCAAAAGAAAAGTGCTCGGCATAGCGCAACGTGATTTGGAGGAGCACACCGATATTCGCTTTGAATACAAAGAAATAAAAAACGTGCGCAAAGTCAGCGCCATCAAGTTTTCAATCATCACCAATCAACCCAAGCAGGATAGCCCGAAGCAGACTTCTATCCTTAATTTTTTGGAAGAAGCCATCCAAATTGGTGAAAAACCCAAAATTTCCTCAGAAATACTCCAAATACTGAGGGGGTGGGGCGTGAATGAAAAAAGCATTACTAAATATGTCAATTTGGGTTTTAATGTTATCGTGGATGATGAAAGCCGTCGCGAAGCAGAATTGAGATGCCCACAACTCGAAAGCTATTATCAAGAGAAAATTGATTTGGTGGAAAGTGCTTTCTCGGATACACAACGCCCAAATTCAACCAATAGAGCGGGATTTTTCATCAAAGCCTTACAAGAAGATTGGCAAAATCCCAAGGCTTTTAAAGAACAACAGGAAAAAGAAGCTCAAAAGGCTCGTTTAAATATTCAAAAAAGATTGAAAGAACTGGATTCCAAAAAGGAATCCATGAAAAAGCAAATGGAAGTAGAAAAAAACAAAATCTACGACCTCGTTACCGCCGATGGAAATATTTTCAATATCATTTTTGAAGAAACTAAAAAAGGAGTAACGGCTTTTAGGGATACCGTTTTTCCATCAGACTTGTCCGCCATTGAGTGTTTTAAAAAAGGCGGTATGTCTCGCAATCTCATTGTAGCTAAAATGGAGGAACTCTTTCCTGAAAAATTCGCTGCCATCAATGATTTATTTAAAACGGAAATTCAGCTCATTGATAAAGAATTCATGGAGTTGAAAAAGAGATAATCAGTTTTATCCTCAATATTCAAACGCAATAACGTCTTCATTATCTATCAAGTGGTCGTTAAAATGTTTGAGTGATTTCTCTTTTCCAAAAACCTCATATTCGCACGTTGTTTGTTTGTTAATACGCTTTTCCTTAACTTTTTTGTATTTTATTTTGCGCTTTTTCATTTCTTTTTCAATAATATCATCAAAATCTAAGGCTGAATAAGTGATAAAGTAAAGCCGCCTTTTATGAAAAACGTCAATCCGCTCCTGTAAATATTCAAACAACGATAGTACCATCAGTACCACCAATAAAACGATAACCGAAAGCACATACTCACCCGCACCTACAGCCATACCCAAACCTGCAGCTACCCAAATAGTTGCCGCCGTGGTTAAGCCGAACACATTCGTATTATTTTTAAAAATGACACCCGCACCAATGAAACCGATACCCGTAATGATATTCGCCGCCACTCTATCTGTGCTCCCTGGCGAACCCAATCTTTGAGATAAAATGGTATAAAGAGTAGCTCCCACACATATTAAAGCGATGGTTCTGAACCCCGCAGGTTTGTTTTGATATTCTCTTTCAAAACCCAATAAGCTGCCAATGACGAGAGAAATACTGATTTTAGTGAGTTCATCCAATAAAATTTCCATCAATTCAGTTTTTAATAATCCTATTTGGATAGTCAGTTATGAGTCCATCCACGCCCAAATCTTTTATTTTTTGAATGTCTTTGGGTTCATTAACCGTCCAAGGTATGATACGAATGCCCAATTTATGGCAATTTTTCACTGTTTTTTTTGAAATAAGTTTGAAATAAGGGCTATAAATTTCGGGCTTAAAAGTCAATAATTTTAAGTTTTTTTCTAAGTTTTTAACGTTTTCTATTAAAAAAGCGGTCGTAATGGATTTATCTAACTGTTTTACCGCTTCCAAAGCCCGCGGGTCAAATGATTGAACGCACGTTTTTTCCTTGATGCCTAAGCGATTAACCTCATCCAAAACGATTTTTGCGAAGTCCGATACTGAGGGGGTATATTTTCCATCCCAAGCTGGCTGGCTTTTAATTTCCACATTAAAATAGGGGAGAGCGCGACCTTTTTCAGTACAATATTGCTTTACTGCCGTCACCATTTCACTCAAAGTGGGTTTATAAGCAAACTGCTTTTGTTGTTCAGGGAAACGTGGATTGCCACGGCTGCCGCAATCGCATTTTTTCAATTCATCCGCCGTCATTTTACGAATTGCCAAAGATTCAGCTTCCTCCTTTTTCACGGGAGAGCCATCCGCTTTTGAACAAATTTCATGGTTGAGCCACGGCTCATGCGAGATAATGAGTTGATTATCAGCACTCACCGCAAGGTCTAATTCGAGCGTAGTGACACCTAAGTCCAAAGCTTTTAAAAAAGCAGGAATGGTATTTTCGGGCATCAAACCGCGTGCGCCACGATGCCCCTGCCAATCAAAAGTATTTTGAGCTGCCATATACTGAGGGGGTGTATTTAAAAATAGAAATATCGTAGAAATGATGATAAAACGCATTGAAAATGGCTTTTTTAATGAAAAAAATGAAAATTAAGAGTATTTTTAATACATAAAAGTGCAGATTGATACAGAAACGTACAGATTTTTATTTAAAAAAATTATTCCTCCGCCTCGCTATTCTCAGCAATTTCACCCGTTTTGCCGCCTTTCAAATGTTTAAAATTATCCGTTGAAACCACTTTTTGCCCCGTTTGTTTTTCCACGCCTTTTAAAGCTATTCTACCTGCTTCGCCGCCTTTTTGGGCTGCTTCATGGTTTTCGGCGAAACCTTTTGCATCTGAGTTAACGGCGATGGTTCGGGTAACTTCTTCACCCAAAGACGTGAGCAAAAGTTCCAAATTGCTCATGTGGTCACGCAGGTTTTCCTTTTCCAAACCCTTGAGTTTGGCATGCTCGCTGGGCGTTAATCCAAAAGTATTTTTAGCAATAGTGGCGGTTAAGATAGAGAATTCTTTATCTTTTTCAACCCCTCTTTTTTGCCATTCATCGGTCAATTCTTTTCTAATTTCGATGCTTTTTAATCGTTGATTAATCCAGTTTTCTGAATAGCCTAA
>JANMYC010001093.1:0-2667 GCA_031381715.1 Saprospiraceae bacterium | reverse complement strand
CGGGTTTTAAGTATTTCAAAAGTTCCGCCTTTAAATTCATCTGCCAGGGTGCGCATGGTGATGGCCGGAACAAGCAGGAGTAAGATCCAGGGGGCCAGTTCAAAGAATTTATCAAGGGAGGCATAACCAAAATCAAAAATATTACTGTCCTTCAGCACAAATAAGAACAGGCCGTTGATCAGCAGGAACAGGATGACAGCAATATAGCCCGTAAGGTTGCTGAAGAATTGTTTCAGCTCTTTTTTACAGATACTCCACATGTATTTTAAATTGATGCAATTTAGTAATTCACAGGCTATTGAGGTCTTTAATCTTTCCGCTAAATCAGCTAAACCGGGGTATTTTAACAGCTCTTTCGGATTATTTTCCCGGCTTTATGAATAAAACTTACCCACGGTATGCAGCATTTCTAAAATAGGGGTTGTCCATTGCAGCGGACGGGTTGCTAAACAACTGACAGCTTCCGGTTCCCTTACCATTTCTATAGGATCTTTGGGCAGTAAAAATTATTACTGACAAACAATCGTCCAAAGATTCATAATACAATAAGTTGTTTACCCAAACCAACTGCAGGGTCCCCCGGTTTACCGGGGGATTTTTTTTATGGATTGTCAACAACCCGGCATCTCAGCTAAAAAATTTATATGAAAAAAATGACCATGCTGCTGGGCTTATGCATTTTTGCCATACAGCTTTCAGCACAAACAACTAAATCAAAAGACATTCCGCCTCCTCCCCCGCCTCCACCACCTGTTGAATTGATCGTTCCACCACCTCCGCCGCCGCCGCCGCCAAAACCTGGTCAGGTAGATGAATCAGAAACAGTAGTATTCAATCCACCCAAAAAGTGGATGCGAAATTAAGATTAAGTGTCAATGGTACTACTTTTTATCAAAACGCGGCACTTAAAGAGGGGGATAATGTCGTGAATATTGATGCCCATATTTTGAATCCAAAGCTCTGGTGGTCGCATGATTTGGGAACGCCTTTTTTATATGATGTGGATGTTCAACTCTCTTTTGAAGATGGTTTTTCGGAACAAATTAAAAAGAATATTGGCATTCGAACGGTTGAATTAGTCACTGAAAAAGACGAAAAAGGTGCTGCTTTTTATTTCAAACTCAACGGAAAACGCCTTTTCGCGAAAGGAGCAAATTATATTCCACAGCATATTTTTCAGGAAAAAGTAAAGCGAGCGGACAATCTAAAAACTATAGAAAGTGCCGTTTCTGCTAATATGAATATGCTTCGAGTGTGGGGCGGTGGCATCTACGAAACCGATGATTTCTATCAAATTTGTGATGAAAAAGGCATACTCGTTTGGCAGGATTTTATGTACGCTTGCGCTATGTACCCAGGCGATAAATCTTTTTTGGACAATGCCAAAGCAGAAGCGATTGAGCAGGTAAAACGCTTGCGCAATCACCCAAGCATCGCCTTGTGGTGCGGCAATAATGAAATCAATGAAGCATGGCATAATTGGGGTTGGCAACCTCGTTTTAATCCCGACCAAAAGGAGATAATCTGGAAAGCGTATCAAGCACTTTTTAATAAAATATTGCCCGATGCAGTGAGTCAATACACGGATAAAACTTCGTATTGGGAGAGTTCGCCAAGCCTCGGAAGGTACAATAACAAGAGTTATACTGAGGGGGATAACCACGATTGGTTCGTTTGGCACGATGAAAAACCTTTTGAGCATTATGAGCAACGCGTGCCGCGGTTTATGTCGGAATATGGCTTTCAATCTTTCCCCGAATGGCAGACGATTGAGACTTTTACATTGCCAGAAGAGCGTGAATTGACCTCAGAAGTGATGCTTTTACACCAAAAACACCCCAAAGGCAATCAATTAATTAAAAAATACATGGAGTGGGATTATCAAATCCCCAAGTCGTTTAAGGATTTTGTTTATGTCAGTCAACTCCTTCAAGCGCACGGAATTGGTAAAGCCATTGAGGCACAGCGAAGAGCAAAACCTTATTGCATGGGTACGCTTTATTGGCAACTCAATGATGTTTGGCAGGTGGCTTCGTGGTCGAGTATTGATAATTTTGGGCGTTGGAAAGCCTTGCAATATAAAGCCCGAGAAGTGTTTCAAAATGTGTTGATTTCACCCGTTGTTGAAAAGGATTTTTTGCGGGTGCATGTAGTGAATGACAGCGCGGGTTTTAAGTCGGATTTAAGTATTCAGTCTTTTAATTTTAACGGTAAAAAGATATTTGAAGATACTAAAAACATAGATGTAAAAACGGATACCAGCGGTGAATTTTACAATGTTTCAATGAAAGAATTGGTCAAATTGGAGGATTCTACCTCCAATGTCTATGTCGTTTTGACGCTAAAACAAGGGGATACTATTCTATCAAAAAGGGTGGCTTATTTGGTGCGCCCAAAGGAAATGAAACTGGTAAAACAAGAGATTTTAAAAGAAATCAACCCTACGGATGGCGGTTTTTTATTGAAATTAAAGTGTCCAACTCTTTGTAAAAACGTGTTTTTATCGTGCCATATTGCCCCGAGTAATCGGGGTGACGCAGAGAGCGTCAATGGGGTATTTGAAAACAACTATTTTGATATTTTACCCAACGAAGAGAAAGAGATTTTTTACAAAACAAAAGCCAATATTGATGATTTTATTAGAGGTTTTGAAATAAAATCGCTGGT
>JANMYC010001088.1:0-2236 GCA_031381715.1 Saprospiraceae bacterium | reverse complement strand
GGTCTTTTGACGGTTACACACAGGTTGTGCAATTCGATAAGAATCATGAAGTGAATGTCTTGACGCCCCTCAGTTACATTGCCGTTCTTAAGGCAGGTTATGTGCCACAAGTTCACTTTTCAGTGAAATAAATCTATGTGTCAATTTTATACCCCCTCAGTATAAATGCCTTTTTTTGATGTTTTTTACATTGAAAAAAGGCATTTTCATTATCTCTCCTATCGTCCATTTCAAATCCCGCTTTGTCCGTTTCACACAATTTCTTATGGGAAAGGCTATTGCAATGCTGCAACTTTGTGTCATAAAAATTTGAAAAAATGAAGATTCTAAAGAGCATTGCGTTCCTTGTTTTCAGTATCGTTTGGGTGACGGCGGATGCACAAAAAACGTTTGCCAAACTTGATGAGTTGTTGAATTATGCCCAAACCAAGAGCATTTCATTGAAATCCGGCGAAATAAAGATGTCGCAAGCACAAAAAGCGATATTGGCGGCGAAGCTGAATATCATTGACCCTACGCTCAATACAAACTCATCATTTACGAACAATACCCAATTACCTGTTAATTTATTTCCTGCTGAAGTTTTTGGCGGAGAGTTTGGCACTTACCGAGAGGTGCAAGCGGGGGTGAAATATGTCACCAATTTGAACCAATATGCAGATGTTAAATTACTGAATTTGGGGGCGTGGGAAAGCCTAAAATTGGCTAAAATCAATATTGAAACGACCGCTTCTGACAATAAATTAACCCTCAAAAACCTGTATGATAATATTGCTGCGGCTTATTTCAACATTGTCAATTTGCAAGAACAACGGGCATCAACGCAACAAAATATCGCAGCGGCTGAAACGCTTTTACGTACGGCGCAAAACAAATATGAACAAGGTTTGGTGAAACAACAAGATGTCAACGATGCCAAAGCGAGTTTATTAAACACCCAAGAAAATGCCAAACAATTGGCGTTTTTAGCTCAACAAAATGAATTGAGCTTGAAAATATTGTGCGATATTCCTGAAAATGAAGCGATTGAAATCAAGCAATCGGTTGAAAATTACTCATTTAGTGCACCCAATATTCAGTTGAATGATTTGAGCGTGACGAATAGCTCTTTGAAAGCCCAAATTGACGGTTATTTATCCGCTGTGAATTTTGAGGAGGGCGATATTATCCCTACGGGTAAAATAGTGGCCATTGTGGACAATAAAGAAAGCAGTTTTAACAACGAAAGTGCTAAGGAATTGTACGATATCGCTCAAAGTAATACTAAAAGCAATGCGCCCGCCTTGCTACAAGCCCAAAACAGCATCAACCTTAATAAGCAAAAAATGGAGCAAGATTATATTCAATACCAACGCTACAAAAAGCTGTGGGAAAACAATACCGTGGCTAAAATAGATTTTGAAAACAGCGAATTGCAATGCAAAACGTCTAAAACGAATTACGACAGTGCGTTAGAATACTACAAACAAGTCAAACAACAAGCCAATCAACAAGTGATTGGCAACAAAGTCACGAAGGACATTAACAATATTGTGTTGAGTAAAAACCAGATAAAAGCCTTAAAAAGCGGTAAAATTTTTAAGAAATACAAGCAAGTGGACGATTATGTCACAAGAGGCGAAGCCATTGCGTTGATTGGCGAACCGACGAATATATACGCAAAAGTGAATATTGATGAAGGCAATATTGGCAAAGTTAAAGTCGGACAAGAAGCCTTGGTGCAGCTCAACACCAACAAAGGCAAAACATATAAAGGCAAAGTGGTGGAAATTTACCCTTCGTTTGACGAAAGTACGCAGTCTTTTATCTGCAAAATCACCTTCAACGAACCTTTAGAATTTACCATTGTCAATACGCAATTGCAATCAAATATCATTGTTAGTATTAACAAAAGTGCTTTGTTGATACCTCGAAATTACATGGATTTTGGTGGTAATGTGCAGATAAAAGACCAAAAAGGGAAAGTGAAAGTCACGACGCTGAGCATTACAGGCCAGTGGATGGGCACCATTATCAAGTACGAGGATGCGCCAAGCGTATGAGCCTAGTATTTTCCATTGAGACAGTCAGTTCTACGTGGAACGAAGTGCTTGTCCTCGCAACCAACCATTGGGCGAGCACGAAGACCTACCGGAGACATGAGCCATTCAATCCTTCCTATGACCGGTACAAGACCTATAACGACTGTGGGTATTTCAATCTGTTCACGGCAAGGGACGGCGAGAAGCTGGCTGGC
>JANMYC010000924.1:0-5007 GCA_031381715.1 Saprospiraceae bacterium | reverse complement strand
GTGTCACAACCACTTTCAATGGCTTTTTCAATATTACCTGAACCGATGGTATTGCACGAGCAGACGAGTTTACCAATGATGGGTTCAGCTGTTTTACCCGAGCGCAACAAAGCCAAACGTTTTTCGGATAATTCAATGCCGTTGCTAATCAATTCTTTGAATTCTTGAAACTCGGACTTATCCCCAATGAGAATAGTACCCACTAATTTATCATTGTAGATGATACATTTTTTATAAAAACGCTTCGCTTTATCTATAAAAAGAATCTCTTCATACTCGTTGGCGTTGGTTGCAGGAATCTCGACAATGCCGATAGAGGCAATTTGTAAACCTTCCACTTTCAATATATTCATCGAGGTTGAACCAGTATAAAAACTGCCCTCATCGCCCGAAATATAGCGGGCGCATATTGTCGCCTGTTCTTCGGCGGCGGCAGTAATACCCCACATTTCACGCTCGAATTCAGCTATTTCACCGAGAGCAAATACTGAGGGGTCACTCGTTTGGAGATATGAATTAACCACCACGCCCCGCTGACAAGTCAAGCCCGCACTTTGCGCCAATTCGATATTGGGGCGGGTACCAATGGCGAACAAAACAATTTGACAATTAATTTTACGACCACTTTTGAGGCGTACAGCTTCTACGTGTTCGGAGCCATAAAAAGTATCAATTTCATCATTAAAATACGTTTCAACGCCCATATCACGCATTTCTTCAAGCAAAAGTTGGCTGGCGAGGGTATCCAATTGTCTATCCATGAAACGAGAGGAGCGATTGACGACGATGATTTTCATGCCCAATTGATGCAAGGCACCCGCCATTTCTAAGCCCAACAAACCCCCACCTGAAATTACTGCAGTGGGTGTTTTTGTATTTTGAGCTTTTAAATCTTTAGTAATACTAATAAGCGTATCGGCATCTAAACGGGTGCGCATATTGGATACGCCATTCAAAATGGGTACATTGGGTGGCATAAATGCCCGACTGCCCGTGCCCATTATTAATTTGTCATAGTTGTGAGTGACGCCATTAGCATCGGTGACCGTTTTGGCTTTTAAATCAATATTTTCAATGCCGTTATTTCTATGAACTGTAATCTTGAGTTGAAACAAATCAGCGTCTGTCAATACTTTCAATTGTTCCCAAGTTTGGGTTTCGCTGACATAATCGGGCAGCATGACTCGATTATAAAAGGAGAAAGGCTCTTTACTGAAAACCTGTATGGTATCCTCTTGATTGAGCGTGCGATACATTTGCACGAATGACCACGCAGATGCTCCCGACCCAATGATAATAATATTTTCTTTTTGTTTTTTAAAACGAGCTACTTCAACCGCTGAAAACTTAAAATCAGGCTCTTTTGAACGGGGGTCATATAAACTGTTCGTCAAATTATTGGATCTACCGAAGTTTTTACCCAATATTTTACCCCAATGCATGGGTAAAAAAACCAAGCCTTGGCGAACTTCTTGGGTGATTTTTACCTTCACTTTCACTTCACCACGATGCCCTTTTATCACAGCCAATTGATCATCGTCCAATCCACGGCGCAATGCATCTTCGGGATGAATCTCTAAATAAGGCTCCGGAATATGTTGACTCAGTTTTTTAACTCGACCCGTTTTGGTCATTGTGTGCCATTGGTCACGTATGCGACCCGTAGTAAGCACCAACGGGAACTCTTTTGAAGTGGGTTCGGAGGCATTTTCATCTGGGCAAGCGTGCAAACGTGCCTTTTTATTGGGTGTAAAAAACTGATTATCTTTAAAAAGGCGTTTTGTGCCTAATTCTGATTCAAGTGAATCATCCGCTGGATAAGGCCATTGAACGCTGCGTTTTTCTTTTAAAATGCTATAATTCAGTCCTGAAATATCAATATTGGTACCTTTAGTCAAGGCGGCATGTTCTAAGAATACCCCCTCCTCGAGGGATCGGGACAGGTCAGTATTGAGCTCAAAATTGTCCTTTTTATTATCTTTTTTAAAATAATCAAAATGCTTTTCAAAACCCATTTTATGCGCAAATCGGCATATAATATCCGTATCCGCCAACGCTTCACCAACGGGTTCAGTAAATTTGGAGAGATAAGTGATGCGTCTTTCAGCGTTGGTCATAGTACCTTCTTTTTCTGACCAAGCCGCGGCGGGTAGCACCACATCCGCAAATTTTACAGTATCAGACCTATTAGAAACGTCTTGAACGACCACAAATTTGGCTTTTTTCAAAGCATTTTCAACACTATTTGAATCAGGCAAACTCACTAAAGGATTGGTGCAAATGACCCAAATGGCTTTTAATTGACCCGTTTCGAGTGCTGCGAACATTTCAGTAGCAGTCAATCCCGGTTTGGGTGAAATAGTGGTACCACCCCAAAATGTCTGTACTTCGTTGCGATGGGCTTCATTCGCCAAATCACGGTGTGCGGGCAACATATTCGCCAAGCCACCTACCTCGCGCCCGCCCATAGCGTTGGGTTGACCAGTGAGTGAAAAGGGGCCAGCGCCAGGTTTGCCAATCTGACCCGTTAAAAGGTGCAAATTGATAAGGCTCAGATTTTTATTAACGCCAATAACGCTTTGATTAAAACCCATTGTCCACATTGACAAAAAGGCTTCAGATTCCGAAATCCATTGCGCAGCAGTACGAATATCGTCGGCTGGAACATCACAAATGGCAGCAGATTCTTCAATGGTGCGTTCAAATATTTTATCTTTTATAGCATCTACCCCCTCAGTATTTTTATTCACAAACTCAAAATTCACTGCGCCCAATTCAAAAAGGCAGCGAGCAATAGCATTCATCAAAGTCACATCAGTACCGGGTCGGATGGGTAAAAATAGGTCAGCGATTTCAGCCGTTTGAGTGCGGCGAGGGTCAACGACGATGATTTTTACTGAGGGGTTAGCCGCTTTGTGGGCTTCTACTCTTCGCCAAATAATCGGGTGATTCCACGCAGGATTGGCACCTGCAACCAGCAAGGTATCGCACAATTCAATATCATCGTAACAAACGGGAACACTGTCCTCGCCCAATGATAATTTGTAGCCCACGACCGCCGAACTCATGCACAAGCGAGAGTTAGTATCTATATTATTAGAGCCAATAAATCCCTTTATCAGCTTATTGATGATGTAATATTCTTCGGTAAGGCATTGACCAGATACGTAAAAACCCACTGAATCGGGTCCGTATTTATGAATAAGTGTCTTAAAAACGGCAGCAGTTCTGTCCAATGCTTCATCCCAAGTGACTCTTTGATGTGGCATTGAGCGATTAGAACGCATGGAAGGGTAAAGGATTCGGTCGGATTTGTCCATGACCGTATAATGCAAGTTCATGCCTTTTGAACACAGCATTCCTTTATTGGAGGGGTGATTGACATCGCCCTCTACTGTTATCTTACCGTTGGAATGTTTATGTGCAATGACTCCGCAGCCAACGCCACAGTAGCAGCAAGTAGTGCTAAATTGTTGAGTAGTTGACATGATTTTTTGATATTTCTGATGCTAATGTTATTTTAGGTGTGTAGTTTTAGTTTATAATGTTTAAAAGTATGAGTCTCTACACACTACACACTAAAAACTATACACTTAAAAAAGGCAGCAAACATTGGGTTTGAATCCCAAATAAATTATGTGATTGGTTTGATTTGGTATCTTGTCCACTGCCTTAAACTATGTATAAAAACCAATTATATCCGATTTCATAAAATGGCAGCTAAGTCAAATGACTAAATCTTCTGCTTGCTGCCATCATCTAATACTAAAGAACCAATTAATACTTGTTTGTCGGTTCCTATTTGTTTTCTCTTTTGAGTAAATAAGCTTTTTTAAGCCTATTTACTTTTCAACTTCTATATCATCAATTGAAAACTTGTCGAAAAGTAGATTCATTAATTTATCGTGCGTTTCGATGTATCGTGGGTCATGGACAATATCTTTTTTATTCCTTGGACGAGGAAGTGGTACATCAACAATCTCTTTAATGGTTGCTTCTGGTCCATTATTCATCACCACGACTCTATCCGAAAGGAAAATAGCTTCTTCGATGTCGTGTGTCACCATCACAATAGTTTTATTGCGGTTGTCAAGGTTCCATAATTTTAAAAGTTCAATGTGCATAGTTCCTTTTGTCAAAGCATCCAAAGCACCAAAAGGCTCATCGAGCAATAAAATGGAAGGGTCAATGGCGAATGCCCGAGCAATAGCCACCCTTTGTTTCATACCACCTGAAAGTTGAGATGGTAATTTATCCTTATGTGCCCAAAGGTTTACCATTTTAAGGCTACTTTCAGTTATTGATATTTTTTCAGCTTTTGTTTTATCTTTTAAAACAGAATCAACGGCTTCAAAAATATTTTTATAAACAGTCAACCAAGGTAATAATGAGTAGTTTTGAAAAACAATTCCTCTATCTGGTCCGGGTCCTTTTACTGTTTTATCATTCGCAATGACCACCCCCTCAGTAGGAGCGGTCATTCCGCTGATAGTGCCCAATAAAGTGGATTTTCCACAACCTGAGTGCCCAATGAGCGCCACAATTTCACCTTTTTCAACTTGTAAACTAATATCTTTAATTGCAGTGTAAACGCCTTTGGGCGTTTTGAATGAAACACTTACATTTTGAATGTCAATACTGACCTGTCCCGATGTCTCGGCGAGGGGGTGCTTTTTTTCAGCGGTTATAGTACTTACGCCAGCAGGATTAGTTGCGACGAATGCTGCAATATTACTTTTTGTCATAGCTGAAATGATTTTGAAGTGATGAAAAAGCGCGGTCAAGCAATAAGCCTACGACCCCAATGATTAATATAGCACACAATATTTTTTCAAGATTACCCGCATTCCAGCTATCCCACACAAAGAAGCCGATGCCTAAGCCGCCCGAGAGCATTTCACCCGCCACAATGACCATCCAAGCTACTCCAATACTCAGGCGCAAACCCGTGATGATGTGTGGAAGAGCAAACGGGATTAATATTTTTGAAATGTATTTGCTTTTTGA
>JANMYC010001245.1:0-2388 GCA_031381715.1 Saprospiraceae bacterium | reverse complement strand
GAAAATGCTAATGGTAAATATTTTTCGGGTATCAAGGATTGGTCAACCCGGATGGATTTTGATTATTTGCCCAATCCGACGCACCGTATTAGATTCGGTGTTAGTAATACTTACCATACGTATTCCCCAGGGGCGTTTAGTGTGAATGCTAAAATTGACAATTTTAAAACGGATACCACATTGGGTTCAAGTAATACATTTGCGCATGAGCCTTACGTGTACGTGGAAGATGAAATTAACTTGGGTAAACTCAAAGCGAATGTCGGATTGCATTATGGGGGCATTTATACTGAGGGGTCTTGGTTTGGTTCGTTACAGCCGCGCGTGGGCGTGAGTTATCGCTTGCCTTTAAATATAGCCTTAAAAGCGTCGTTTGCTTCGATGCAACAAAATGTCAACTTACTTACCAATGAAGGAGTGGGTTTGCCAACCGATTTGTGGACGCCTTCAACTAAGCGGATTACACCTCAGAAATCGTGGCAAGTAGCAGCCGGAGTGGCAAAAACTTGGCGGGATGATTATGAGGTCAGCCTTGAAGGGTATTATAAAGATATGACGGATGTGTTATCGCTCAAAGAAGGTGCCTCTTTCTTTGGTACTCAAAATAATTGGCAGGACAAAGTGACGCAGGGCGATGGTCGAGCTTATGGCGTAGAATTTTTCGTTCAAAAAAAAGAGGGTAATACTACGGGCTGGATTAGTTATACATGGTCTAAAAACTTGCGCCAATTTGATGACCTCAATGGGGGCTTAGAATTTCCATTTAAATATGACCGTCGGCATGATTTTAAAATTATTGTGTCGCACAAATTCACCAACAGATTCAGCGCCAATGCCGCTTGGCAGTACGGAACGGGGAATGCACTGACGCTCTATACCAATCAATTTCGGTTACCTAATGCCGGACAACGCATAGAAGATTACTATAAGCAAGAGATAGAAGTGGCAACCATTGGCGAGCGCAACGCCTACCGCCTGACGGCTTATCATCGCTTGGATATGAGTTTGGAGTGGACGAAAAAGAAAAAAAGGCATACCCGCACGTGGGTTTTGGGTTGCTATAATACATACGGTAGAGCCAATCCCTTTGCGGCATTTAGAGGCTCTAAATATGATGAGGCAACTCAGACAAATATCCCCGTTTACCGTATTTTGAGCTTGATACCCGTGCCAGTACCTTCAATTTCCTATAATTTCAAATTTTAATATTTAAAAATCATGAAAAAATATATAATTCCTTTTTTCGCTTTAGGCTTATTTACCACATTTTTATCGTGTGACGAAGACCGGTTTTCGCCCATTGTTGAAATAGAGATTCCAAGGCATATTCCTCGCTTGGTGGTACGGGCGGATTGGTCAGGAGGGAGTGACTCGTTGGCGGTTTTTGTGAGTAAAAGTAGGGGCGTTTTGGATAAAACCAAGACCAATTTTAATCAAACCTTCACTTATTGGAATGGCAGAGATTCCTTTAAACAAGTGACAGAATATTATGATACTGTGCCCAATACAAAAGTCGAAATCTTACGCAATGGTCAATTATTAGGTACAATTCCGTATTTTAACAAAGGCTATCATGTGGCTAAAAAGCTGTATAAATTAGACACTGTGCCGGGCGTAACCTATACGATTCGTGTGTCCGCCCCCAATTTTGAAACCGTTGAGGCAAGCCAAAAAACGCAAAATCGCTTCGTTGTACTGAGGGGGTCTTATCAAGCGGGAGGTGCCATCTCGCGTGATCTTTCAGACCCATTTAGTTCGCCCGAAAAAGGTGACGAATTCAGTTTTGAGTTTCAAGACAATGCCACTGATGAAAACTATTACACACTTGAATCGGGTTTTAGAGGACAGTTTTTTAATGGGGGAGAATCTTCTGTTGAAATAACGAGGGACTCTGCTAAAAAGAAATATTTTGCTTATGGTTATTGTCGCAAAATTGACCCTAATATGGAGGATAATTTTCTATCCGACCGCACCTTTAATGGTAAAAACTACGTTTGGCGCTTTTGGTCTTATCCAAATTATTATTTTAATAGCCAAAATGGCGGAGGCTTTAACGCAAAACAGCTGAAATCAGGTGACCGTGTTCGAGCTTACATTCGGTCATCGAGTAAAGATTATGTTCTGTTTTTAAAAACCTTGGATTTGGCATATTCCGCCAATGACAATCCGTTTTTTACGGAACCTGTTATTTTGTACAGCAACATAAAAAATGGTTATGGTATTTTTACTATTGGTAGTGTCCAGACGGTGGATTTTGTGGTACCATAAATTGTATTTTTTTTGTAATTGCTTAGCCAGATAGTCGCTTGCGCTCCGTTTAGCCACTGACTTCACTGATATTGACTGATTTTACACTGATTTACACGTAAATTAGAAAAAAATCAGTGT
>JANMYC010000890.1:0-4092 GCA_031381715.1 Saprospiraceae bacterium | reverse complement strand
TTCATGGCACCTCTGATGGATTCTCGCAAGGGTTGGGCTAACTTTTTTTCCAAATCATCCACTACTTTTCGCACGACTAAGCGAGCGCTTTCTCTCGTTTGGGTAGGCATCACCTTATTTAAAGAAAGTATGGTCGCCACTAAATTTACATCTGGTTGCATGGCTTCCAAAACTTCGGGTTGAAGCAGCATCTGATTGAGGTTCAAACGGTCTAATGCATCTTTTTGCATCACTTGCACCATACTGGACGGGAAGTATTTACGTATATCTCCTAACCAGCGATTGATATTGGGTGACGAACTGCCCAATCCACCTGTTCTATCCGTATCATACAAGGCTTCGAGCACGGAGTCCATGCTTTTCATTTCACCGCCTAATTCCATAGTTTCAGCGGGTTGTTTTCCGCTTGCCCCTTCTTGGGTGTCTTTATCCGGATTGGACTGTTTTCCAAGTATTAATCGCCATTTGACCAGTTTATCTTCCATAATTTCTCGAAATGTCTATAAAATTGAAATAGAACATAAAATTAATAACTTCATTTTGATAAAACGTAATTTGTGTAAAACTTCAGTCAGAATACCTAAATAAGCTTAATTTAAACAGTCTTTTAAAAAAAATCACCTCTAATCTTCTACATTAGTCGTGCAAAATACATAATTTGGCAGCATGAGCAAACAGCAAATCACAGATAATTTAGAAGAACTTTCGGATGAGCAACGCAATGTGCTGCGTTCCCTAAGGGTGTCGCGCATGGTTTTGCCAATTGTATTGGGATTGAGCGTTGTTGGATATTTGCTTTGGAAACAATTAAATGCAAATCCCAACAGTTTTGAAAAAATAGATTGGACTGCCAGCACTTTTGGATGGATATTTCTAGCTTTCATTTTGCTTGTTCTTCGGCATTTAGCTTTTTCAATGCGGATGTATATCCTTTCTCAAGGGCATTTTACATTCCGAAAATGTGTTGAATTGATTTTCATTTTTGAGTTCAGTTTATGTGTCACCCCTACTACATTAGGTGGCTCAGCGGTTTCGCTTTTTGTCATGACTCAGGAAAAACTTTCGGCTGCGCGCACAGCTACAATCGTGATATATAAAGTGGTATTGGATACTATCTTTTTCATAGGGACTTTGCCCATTCTTTATTTGCTATCGGGCTCTCAGATGATTCGCCCGGGTATGTCTGATTTTTGGGATATGGATTGGCGAGCGCGTATTTTTTATATTTCTTACGTGATAATGGCTGGATATGGCTCTTTTTTATTTTATGGCTTGTTCATCAATCCTAACTTGATAAAAAGAGTTTTGACCGGTTTTGCTTCGTTACCACTATTAAAAAGGTGGAAAGTCGGCGCTGAGAGATTGGGTTCTGAAATCGTTTTAGCTTCTCATGAAATGAAAAAACTGAGGTGGCGTCAACACATCTGGGCTTTTGTTTGTACGCTTACGGCTTGGACGTGTAAATTTTTCCTTATTTCATGTTTGATTTATGGCATTGCGGATATTGATTTGGGCTTTATCAGGGAGTTATTATTATACTCCCGCCTCGAAACCATGTTTGTCATCATGGCTTTCAGCCCAAGCCCTGGAGGCGCTGGTTTTGCGGAAGCGACTTTTTATCCTTTTTTAATGGACTTCATACCAGATAAAGGAGTGGCAATTGTGATTGCATTTATTTGGCGGCTTATGTCCTATTATGCATATTTGGCGGCGGGCGCAATTATTGTACCCCATTGGGTGAGAAAGGTTTTTCTTAAAAATTTTCAAGAAAACAAACGAAAAGCTGCTGAATCAGACTCGTGAAATAATTGTTTATATGAAATTAAAAAATTCCAAACAGTTGCTTAAAAATTTCGATTAGAAGCGGAGTCTTTATATTTTTATTCCTTGTAATTAGGCGTTTAAAAATAAACACTGCTATCGTCGGGCTGAAAAATATGTAAAATGCGGAGCAAAGCGGAGAATTTCACATATTTTTTAGAACCGACTTAAAAAGATAGCAGTATTTATTTTAGCCCGACTACTTAAAGATATAAACGTACTTTAGAGAACACTTAATCCGCTTTTGAAAATGGTTGAATGGCAAAAAGTCCCGTTCGTCCGACTTATCATTCCTTTTATATTTGGAATAATAGCCGCTACATTCGGGCATTTTGATGCCTCAATGGTCTTCATTCCTATTTTATTTTTCTCTTTTCTCTCGGCAGTAATGCTTCTTATTTTTCAAGTTTCATTCAAATGGAGATGGATTTGGGGCGTGGTAATTACCTTTTTCCTATTTTCGTTGGGTTACGATTTAACGTTTTTTAAAAATGAATTAAACGATTCCACGCATTTTCAAAAAAACTTGAAGGACAGCAATCAGCATAATATAATAGGAGTGGTGACAGATAAAGCTGAAAAAGTAAATTTTTATAGGCTTAACATTGCTGTAAAAAGTATTGGACAGGATTCTTTCATCACAGCCACTGGAAATATACAAGTCTATCTTAAAAAAGATTCATTGACAGCACCCCTTCAGTATGGAGACCTTATTTTACTTAATTCTACTATAAAAAGGATTAGCCCGCCTACCAACCCTGATGCTTTTGATTTTCAATGGTATTGGCATCTTCAAAATATTCATTACCAATGTTTTACGGATTTCAGTCATGTTAAAATATTGGCTCATGACAAAGGTGATGTGGTGATTGCTTTCTCATTGTCACGGCAGCAATATTTTTTAAGCGTTTTAAGAAAGTATTTACCTACCGAAAATGAATATGCCGTAGCTGCCGCATTATTAATAGGCAATAAAGATGCTATTACTGACGAGATTAAAAATGCTTATATCGAAACGGGCGCTATGCATATATTAGCAATTTCGGGCATGCACATTATATTGATATTCAAGCGTATTGAATGGGTTTTAGATTTATATAAAACAGGTAATAGGCGATGGCGATGGGTTAAAACGGTTGTTTTAATAATACTGATTGGTTTATTCGCTCTACTCACAGGCTTAGGAGCAAGTATTTTGAGAGCAGCTTTGATGGCTACGTCCGTGTCTGTTTCAAAGGCATTAAAAATTAAAGTCAGTATTTTCAATACTTTGGCAGCATCGGCATTCATTTTACTCTTATGGAATCCATATTGGATTTTAGATATAGGGTTTCAACTTTCTTATTCAGCCGTAATGGGTATTGCTCTTTTTGGTGAAAAGCTGAAACAGTTATGGGTGATAAAAAATAAGTATTTACACAAGATTTGGGAGAATATATCAATTGGCCTAGTCGCTCAAATGATGGTAGCTCCTATTTCACTCTATTATTTTCATCAGTTCCCAACTTATTTTTGGTTATCAGGCTTAGCTGCGGGTGCTGTATCGGAGTTCGCTTTGTTGATAGGTGTGTTTTTATTGGCGTTAGGTAAATTTGAAACGATAGGTTTTTTATTGGGCAAAATTTTATTTTGCTCAATATGGCTTATGAATAACTTTATTTTTTTAATAAAACAATTACCATTCAGCGTCATTGATGGTTTTTTACTTGGTTTTTGGGAAGTGGTTATCTTATATCTTTCGATATCTGGTTTTTATTACGCTTTCAAAATAAGGAAAGCGCGCTTGCTCTATTACCCCCTCAGTATGTTACTGCTTTTTTTGATTAGTCAGGGCTTTACTGAAATCAACAGTCACGCCAATAGAGAGCTCATTGTGTACGATATACCTCGGAAATCGGTCATTGATGTCATTATTGGGAAAAAATGTTATAGTTTTTCTAAAGAATTTTCAATAAAAAATGTACCCGATAACAGAATGAAATTTGCGGTTGAAAATCACCGTAATTCGTTGAGCGTTAACATATTAAAAACATTTTATTTTAATGAATATAAAAATGATGAGAATTTAATGTACCATAATGGGTATATGCAAATAGATAGTGTTAGGGTACTGCTACTTGACAGATTGCCTAAAACAGGCTTATCTTTGAGTAATTGTTTTGTGGTAGTTTACGATAATCCAAAATTTAACATATCTCAATTGAGAGAAGTTTTAGACTTTAAGCAGGTGATTTTTGATAGTTCAAACAGCCGATGGCGAGTCGAAAAATG
>JANMYC010000865.1:0-2117 GCA_031381715.1 Saprospiraceae bacterium | reverse complement strand
GAAGCGGGTAAAGATGTGATTAAAATCATGACGCTCGCTCCCGAAGTCGTCAGCGATGACATTATAAAACTACTTCAAGACTATGGTGTTACCGTTTCTATGGGACACACAAATGCCACTTATGTACAAGCAAAATCAGCTATTGATAAAGGTATTCACGCGGCAACGCACCTTTTTAATGCCATGTCGCCTTTGCAACATCGGGCACCGGGCGTGGTAGGCGCTATTTATGATGATGAAAATATAGTGACAAGCGTGGTAGCAGATGGGCATCACGTGGATTTTTCAGTCATTAAAATCAGTAAAACCGTCTTAAAAGAACGCATTTTTTTAATCACGGATGCTGTAACTGAAAATCTAAAGGGATTGTACAGCCATCGATTGGAGGGGGATAAATATGTCATTGCCGATGGTACACTTTCAGGTTCGGCTTTGACGATGATAAAAGCTGTTCAAAATTGCGTTGAAAAAGTGGGTATCCCTTTGGAAGAGGCTTTGAGAATGGGTTCGTTGTACCCAGCACGGGTCATAGGTTTGGATAATCGGTTTGGTAAAATCGCAAAAGGGTATTCGGCTGATTTTATAGTGCTGAATACTGAGGGGCAGCTTATTTCTCTTTAAAAATAAAAAACCTGAACCTCCCTTGAGTAGTTGGGCTAAAATAAACCTACCTGCCGCATTAGTATTAGGTTTTGATTTGGTTTTTGATAAACCATTATATCTTAAAAAAATGTTTACATTCAGAAGTGGTAATAGCAATCCAGGGTCTGCTGTTAATTTTTTATTGGGGCTACAAAGATTTGACAACAAGGCATCGAGTTGGTTAAGTTTAGGGTATTAAAGTTTAATATATTTTAATATTTCAATTTAGTAGTTTGCCTTAAATATTTGACACGTTACTTTTATAAGTAATTGATTATCAATATTTAAATGAATTTTCAAAGTATTGAATATTTAAGGTGAACTACTTATAAAACGTTTATTAAGTGAAGACATATTTACTGAAATTTAGTATTCTTTTTTACAGTTGTACCCTGTGTGCTCAAAAGAAAGATACAGAATTATTAAAAATCGAGCCATTTTGGGGTGGATATAGTTATACATTATATACTAAACAATATGGTGCACCTGAAAATGTAACAGGGTCTCTACGTTTTTTCAAACCTCGATTAAGTCTATTTTTAATTAAAAATTTAGAATTAGGTATTTCGGCTACATGGTTAAAGGTGAAAAGTAATGATACTTCTATTTTAAAACCGGGTAAAACAAGGGCTTTGGGTTATTTTATTAGATATAATATTCCTGCCCTCAACTTCGTGGATTCCGTCAGGATTTACAATAAAAGATTTACCATTGAAGGAAGCCCTTTTGTAGAATTTGACCATGAATACTCTTCTTTTGGTGTTGATTCCCTTGGAAAATACATATACAGTTCTACTCTCAATTTTAGGCGATTTGATATTAAAGCGGGTGTTAACTTTAAGCTATACAAAGAGCTATATTCAAGTATATTCTTAGTTTATAATATCAGCCCTGATTTCCAGACGCGTAAAAGAGGTTGGGGGATTAATTTTACATTGGGTTACACTATTAATAGAAGAAGAAAATGAAATATTCACAATCAATTATTTGCATAATATTTATAAGCGTATTTATGAGCTTATTTAATAGAGGTATTGCTCAATCTGATAAAAGGGATTACTTTAACAAGATAGTTATCGGTACTTCCTTAACTTTGTTACCAGATGAGTATGAGGATTTCAATGCCCCTAAACAAAAAGCATCCATATTAGAATACACATGGAACACTAATCTAAGTTTAGAAATAAATAAATTTTTTAGAACAGGATTTCACTACATGTATATATTAGAAAAATCAAACTACTATGATAAACAAAAATATTTTAAGGCTGGGACATATATTCAATTCAATCCGTTAGGTAAAAAAACACCCCCTCATCGTATATACATTGAGAATAGTATTAATATAGGGGATAAATGTTCTTGCGGAAATGACAAACCCTACAGGGTAGATAATCTCAAATACTGGGGATTGGGGTTTGGTGGAGATATAGAAATTAAGAAATGGCTACATCTTGATTTAGCCTACCACCGAT
>JANMYC010000846.1:0-3440 GCA_031381715.1 Saprospiraceae bacterium | reverse complement strand
CGGCATCATTCACCGCTTGTATAACTTCGGTTGGCGTCATACCTTCATGTATGTGTTGTAAAGGAGCGAAACGGATTTCAGCGTATATCACATTATCCTTTTTAAGTTGGTGGAATAAATCCAGTGTCACTAAACGCAATTGCTCCTTTGTTTGCATCAATTCAAAACCCTTGATGGCACGGGTGATATAATCCGCCAAATCCGTGCATTTGGGTGGTGCGATGAAAGATTCTTGAAATTCTTCTAAGGTAATTTCGGGCTTCAATTGCTTCACCACATCGTAGCTGAGTGAGCAATCGAGGTGCAAATGCAGTTCTATTTTAGGCAATTTGGAATAATTCATATCTTGATTTTATTTTTTACATTGTCCCTTACTTCCGTTAAAAGCGAAAATACTGAGGGGGTAGCAAAAATAAAAAACCAAATGCCATTCATTTAAATAAAATCCTTATTTTTACTTTTAAACCACTTTAAATCTTCAATCTATGGCAACGAATCGAAAAATCAATTACGAACTTATTATAAGTATGTCGGCAGTGATGATGTCTTTTATTGCGGTGATTGTGTCTATCCAACAGACTAAAATAGCGAGAGAACAGCAAAAAGCGGGTATGTGGCCTCATCTTGAAATATTTAACACTCATCCAGATTCTACTTTATACACTTTTGTGGTTTCCAATCAAGGAGTTGGACCCTCAATTATCAAAAAATGTGAAATTTACATTCAAGATACTATATATCAAGACTTTCAAGGGATTTTAATTGATTATCAATTCAATGGGCTTTACTCCAATATTAGGAAGGATAAAATTATTCAAGCAGGGCAAAATTTTGAAATGATTAAAATCACTGGATCTAAAGAAATGGATAAGTGGTTTAAAGTGCAAGGGGAATTTATGAAAGGCATAAAAATTCAATATGCCTCTATTTATGGCGATTGTTGGGAAATCTCTTACGGTTTTAATAAAGAAATTGAAACAAATAGCCTTGGGAAATGCGAAAAAAATCTTGGTAATTAGGTGTTTTACTGAGGGGGTAAGTAGGATGACTTAAATAACCGACAATTCTTAAATTCGCCCCCATACCCCCAAAGGGGGATTACACTTCAAAAAGGTGAAGATTATGCCTTTTTTACTCCCGAGTGCTCGGGATAATCCCCCTTTGGGGGTATGGGGGCAAACTTGAGAATTGTCGATTATTTAAGATTAGGGACAAAGTATAAAATAAACTACCCAACTTGACAATTCTATTTCCTTTACTCAGCGTTAAATCCTTTTTAAATAGTTTACTATTCCTCAAAGAATTTGCCTTGATCAAAGAAAATATAATAGCCAATTTGGGTAGTTTATTTTTTACTTTGTCCCTAAATACTTGATTTTCAATTAATTATAACTTGATTCAAGTTTTAAACTTGAACCAAATTTTGTCGATTATTTAAGATTACCTACTTACCTATATGCTAAAACCAAAACCATTACACCTTATAAAACTGCTCCCAATCTTTACGTGGTGGTGGACCAACCAACAACTGATTGCCTACTTTATTATTGGTAATCTGTTTTGTTTTACTATCGAACATCAGTTTTGTATTGAGACGTTGCGCCAAAACACCCAAAGCCATGACTTGACACAAAGGTCCTGCCACTGCAAAAGATGAGCGACAAGTTTCCTCGCCTTTACACGATTTCAAGAAGTTTTCAAAGTGATTTGAAGGGCTTTTAGGCACAAAAGGCAGTTTTGAAGCCATGTCTTTGGCTTTATCTTCTGGTATAATTTGCAACGTTGAGCCGTGCGAACCACCTTTAAAAGTCAATTCTTTTGAATAAATGACTTTACCTGGATACCTTTTTGTATCGGCATTGGCAGCCGTCGGCGGTGGTATATTACTGGCTCTGACATAGTCACCAAAAGAATCAGGCAGTTTAGGTCGATTGTTAAACCCATCGTACCAAGTGAGGTCGAGGGCAGGCATATTCTTCCGTTTTGGAAACTTAAACACCAATGTTGAACCTTGTGGGAATATCAATGGGCTGTGTCCTTCCATATAAATGGGATCTACTTCGGTTGGTAAACCCATTTCTAAAAACTGATGCGCTGTATCAAACAGATGGGCACCCCAATCACCCAATGCCCCATTGCCAAATTCAAACCATGACCGCCAGTCACCATTGATATACCCTTTATTGTAGGCTTTCTTTTGAGCTGTCATCATCCATGTATCCCAATCCAAGGTGTCAGGAATCGGTTGTGCGGGCAAGAAATCAGACACTTTCATGCCATGCCAACGCCGACCATTGTTCATAAAAGCAGTGATTTGAGTCACATCTTTGATGATACCCGCTTCTGTCCACGCTTTGAATTGAAAGTAGTTTTCTTCTGAATGTCCTTGATTACCCATTTGGCACGCCACTTTATGCTTTTTCTCCGCCTTCATCATCAACTCCACTTCTTGAAAAGTATGTGCCATGGGTTTCTCAACGTACACATGTTTGCCTTGAGACATGGCTAACATCGCAATCGGAAAATGAGAAAAGTCAGGCACACCTGCCGTAATCGCATCAAATTGTTTTGCCATCTTGTCAAACATCATCCTAAAGTCCTGAAATTGTGGCACATTCGGGAACATCTTAATCACTTCTAAGGTATGCGGTGCGCCCATATCGACATCACACAAAGCAACAACATTGGCAAGACCTGTCTTATGCAATGCCTTAATAATGTCTGCGCCTCTATTGCCTATACCGCAACAAGCCAAATTGACTTTGTCGCTCGGTGCAATATGCCCCAACCTTTGGCCCAATACCATGGATGGTAAAATGGTGAACCCTGCCACTGTTGTGGCACTCGTTTTTAGAAAATCTCTTCTTTTCATGATTTGTTCTATTTTAATTTTGAGATATTTTGTTTCGGTGGAATGAGCCTCCTCCGTATTTTGGGATTCTATTGCTAATATTTACAATTGTCTGTCCACTATTGGCATATATAATAGTGGTAATAGTTGACTGTTGTTAATTATCGAACGGGTCCATAAAATGCGTCCATGAAAAAACTTAATACTTGACCAGACAGAGCGTCAATTTCTACTAATTGAACTTCTCCATAATTCATGCCCAAGCTGTCAGTATTTGCTGTTAAAATATTGTCAACTCTCCAGATATAACGTTTCTTATTATAGTCATAAATAAGACCAACCGTAATTGGTTTAATGCCTTGTCGTGTAAATTTTGACTTGGCAATATTAAGAGCAGTTGTATCAGTAATAAAATTGCATTCTGTATTATTCCAAACATATTCGGGAACGAAATAGGTAGGGACTGTTCCTTTTTGATTTAATAAGCTGTCAATCTGAATACTTGTATTTAGACAATAAATATTGTATTTGTTGAGGCAAAATGAATAACGAACGGATACGTTTTTAAAGCTTCCTTTTTTTCTTTTTG
>JANMYC010000845.1:0-3720 GCA_031381715.1 Saprospiraceae bacterium | reverse complement strand
ATAATGGCAAATCGTCCACTCGTAAACTTACTAAATTCCGATTCATTGACTAATTTTGTGTATTACTAAATCCCAAAATTAACAACCATCAATCACAATTCGCTTTCTTTTTTTCGGAAAATATTTTTAGCGAAACATAAGATTTAAAACTAAAAATAACATAATATGGAATCCAGCTTGTAAATTTGTATTATGGATTTACTCAGGCTCATACGATTTCCTAACCTCATCATTGTGGCTTTGACGCAATATCTGCTCCAATATTTGGTAGTTGTTCGAGAGTTAGTCAAAATCAATATTGCTCCTTTTTTACCGCCTTTCCAATTTTTTTTACTGGTCATTTCCACAATTTTGATAGCTGCTGGGGGCTATATTATTAATGATATTGAAGATGTTGAAATTGATAAAATCAATAAACCCATCCACAAACAAATAGTCGGGCGCATTTACCCCCTCAGTATTTCGTGGAAAATATACTGGTTTACGGTCATTTTAGGCTTTTCAATCAGCCTCTATTTGGCGTTTTATATCCATGATTTTGTGCAGTTAATCATCTATCCTTTAGCTGTTATATTGTTATGGGCTTATTCCAAATGGTTTAAACGTATGCCTTTGATTGGTAATTTGGTGGTTTCATTTTTCTGTGCATTTGTGGCTTGGGTAATTTTTTATGCCCAGAATCTTTACAAGCCATTGGGTAGCGAGACAAACACGGGCTATTTTTTATTTCAATTAAATGTCATTTATACTTTTGCGATATATGCCATATTTGCTTTTATTTCCACACTTTTTAGGGAAATTGTTAAAGATATAGAAGATGCCGAAGGCGATAAAATGGAAAACTGTCGTACATTACCCGTTTTAATAGGCATCAAAAAGAGTAAAATAGTGGCTTTTATGGTCGGCGTTTTATTCATAAGTTTTATTGTTTTTTATTGTGTGAGTGGCGATTTGACGCAGATTCAAATTATTCTTTTAAATTTGACCATTAGTTTACCCATTCTATATGCTTTATTCTTACTTTTAAAAGCAGAAAAAAAGCAAGACTTTTCCTTTCTTTCAAAATTAGCGAAAGTCATTATGCTCAGTGGGCTATTTTTTATCTTGATATTAAAACTCTAATTTCTATTTCATGGATGCTCAGGATTACCTCGCAGGAAGTCGCATAAAAATCTGGAAAGAAACCTTTTCATTATTGAAAGCCAATTCTGTTCCAAAGAAATTCTTCGCCGTTATTCGGGATGAATTTGAGTTAACTGTCATCGTTGATGAAGATGAAATTGAGCCATCGACCATCATTGCCGAAGAAAAAAATTGGCGGCTTTTGACTTTCGATACTGTCTTGCCGTTTGAATTGGTCGGCTTTTTAGCGGTAGTTGCACAGGCATTGGCGCGCGAAGAGATCTCGATTGTTTCCATCTCCTCCTACTCCACTGACCATATATTGGTTAAAGAAAAAAACCTTAAAAAAGCCATTTCTACGCTCGAAACACTCGGCTGCATTATTATAAAAAACTGATTTTCAACTATTTATGAATATAAAAGAAATACTTGACCGTAAAATAATACTTGCTTCTCAATCACCACGTCGAAGTCAACTCATGCGTGAAAGTGGATTCACCAATATCACCGTCAGACCCACCGACACCGATGAAACAATACCCCCTCAGTATAAAACCGAAAAAGTGGCTGAATATCTCGCTGAAAAAAAAGCCCTGGTCGCTAAAGAGTGGATTGAAAAAGATGAAATTGTGTTAGCTTCCGATACCATTGTGGTACTGAACCATGTTATATATAATAAACCTGAAAATGTAGAGGATGCCCGCCGCATTTTAAAAGATTTATCGGGTAAAATGCACCGCGTCATCACAGGCGTTTGTCTTTTAAGTAAAACGAAGAAAAAAGTGTTTTCTGAAACCGCTAAAGTCTATTTCGATGATATGACGGATGAAGAAATTGATTTTTATATTGATGCATATAAACCTTTTGATAAGGCTGGCGCGTATGCCATTCAAGAGTGGATTGGTCATTGTAAAATTAGAAAAATCGAAGGTACGTTTTCAACTATCATGGGCTTACCGACGCACCGCGTTTTTAAAGAATTAAGTGAATTTTGAAGATTTAAGATGTTAGATTTAAGATGCAAGATTTAAGATTTTAAGAATTAGGACTTAAGATTTTAAGATTGAATTTATATATAGTGCGAATATTGGATTAAAGAGTGAAAGATAATGCCGTTAGGCATTCAATATCGGTAGAAAATAATGATAAATCTTACAAAGTGGCGTAGCCACGATATATGAAGCATTTTATATACCATCCCTACGGAATTTACAATAACATTGCACATTTTTACTACCGATATTGAATGCCTAACGGCATCATTTTACGCGTTTTAACCCAATATTTGCATATAAACTCAATGTTACATCTTCAATCTTAAATCTTCAATCTTATCTCTTCAATCTTAAAAAATAAAAATATAAATATGCCTTTAAATATTCCAGACCCAGGTTATAAACGCATTGTCATCGTGGGTGGTGGCTTTGGCGGTTTGACTTTGGCTCAAAAGCTATCGAATTCTCCATATCAAGTCATTTTGATTGATAAAAACAATTATCATCAATTTCAACCACTTTTCTACCAAGTAGCGATGGCGGGGCTTGAACCCAGCAGCATTGTTTTTCCTTTTCGCAAGGTTTTTCAAAAGGCGAATAATGTATTGTTTCGGGTAGCTGAATTTCAAGAGGTTTTTCCAACCGAAAAATACATCATGACTGACCAAGGTCGTTTAAAATACGACTCTTTAGTCATATGCCTTGGGGCAGATACCAATTATTATGGCAATGAAAAAGTGATGAATAATGTGATTCCGATGAAATCCGTTTCGGAAGCCCTTTATCTCCGCAACGCCATCCTCAACGATTATGAAAAAGCCCTTTTAACCGATAATGAAGAAGAAAGACAGTCTTTAATGGATATTGTGATTGTCGGCGGCGGTGCTACGGGCGTGGAAGTGGCGGGTGCATTGGCTGAAATGCGCAAAGATGTTATCCCGAAGGAGTACAAAGAACTGAACTATAAAGAAATTGATATCCACCTCATCCACGGTGCCGATATGCTGCTCAAAGGTATGTCCGAAAATGCCAGTCGAAGCGCCGAAACGTACCTCAGAGAATTGGGTATCAAAATGAAAATGGATACTCAAGTGACGGATTATGACGGTGAAATAGTGACCATGGAGGACGGCACAACTTTGCGCTCGAGAAAAGTCATTTGGGCGGCAGGAATTATCGGAAATGCCGTCAATGGTATTCCAAAAGAATCAACGGTACGTGGCAGACGCATAAAAGTGAATAGATTCAATGAAGTTGAAGGCTTAAAAGATATTTATGCGCTCGGTGATATTGCCTACATGGAAGAACCCGAAAAATTTAAAACGGGGCATCCTCAAGTGGCTCAAGTATCAATTCAGATGGCTAAAAACTTGGCTGCCAACCTCCGTAAAATCAGTAAAGCACAGCCCATTCAAGAATTTAAATATAAAGATTTGGGTTCTATGGCAACGGTGGGGCGGCATAAAGCCGTTGTAGATTTACCTTTTTGGCGTTTTCAAGGCTTTTTTGCTTGGTTTGTGTGGTTATTTGTGCATTTATTTGCGATAATAGGGATGAAAAATAAAATTTTCATTTTCATCAATTGGGTTTGGAGCTATATTAC
>JANMYC010000483.1:0-4916 GCA_031381715.1 Saprospiraceae bacterium | reverse complement strand
ATACTAAAATCAGTTTAAAATATGTGTAAAATCTGTGTAAAATCAGTCAATATCAGTGAAATCAGTGGCTAAACGGAGCAATAGCGACCATCTGGCTAAGTAATTAAACATAATCAACAACTAATTATATATTTTCTATGGATAAAATAAAAATCCTTTGGGCTGACGATGAAATTGACTTATTGAAACCCCATGTAATGTTTTTGGAGAAAAAAGGCTATGATGTGATTGCGGTTTCTAACGGTCACGATGCCGTGGAGGAATGTGAATCGAATCGAGATATTGATGTCGTGTTTTTGGATGAAAGTATGCCTGGTTTGACAGGGCTCGAGACGCTTTCAAAAATCAAAGAAATGCAGCCCAATATGCCCGTGGTGATGATTACTAAAAACGAAGCGGAGCACGTTATGGAGGACGCAATCGGGCAACAAATCGCCGATTATTTGATAAAACCCGTGAATCCCAATCAAATTTTACTGTCTCTAAAGAAAATTATTGACAATAAACGCCTTGTGAGTGAGCGAACGACTTCTGATTATCAGCAAAGTTTCCGCGAACTTTTTATGCAGATTCAGAGCGGAATGAACCATGAAGAATGGGTGGACGTATATAAAAAACTCATCAATTGGGAATTGCGCCTCGATGCCAGTGGCTCGGATGATATGTCTGAAATTTTATCTACCCAAAAGGCGGAAGCCAACACGGAATTTTCGAAATATATCGTCAAAAATTATGTGGATTGGTATGGTGCAAAAAAAGACAGTGCGCCGACCATGAGCCATAATTTATTGAAAAATAAAATTTTCCCGCACGTAGGTGACAGCACCCCCTCAGTAATGTTGTTATTGGATAACCTTCGTTTTGATCAATGGAAAGTGATTGAGCCATTGATTTCGGAACTTTTTAAGGTAGAAGAAGAGGATTATTTTTACAGTATTTTACCCGCTTCAACGCAATACAGCCGCAATGCGATATTTGCGGGTGTGACGCCCGCTGAAATCGAAGCCCGCCATCCCGAATGGTGGTTGAATGATAATGAAGAAGGGGGTAAAAACATGCACGAAGCTGAACTTTTAGCGGAACAAATCACTAAAATTCAGCGTAAATCATGGAAATTTGACTATTTTAAAGTCACTAACGTAGGTCATGCTAAGCAGTTAGAGGATAATATTTTGAACTATTTACGCAATGATTTCACGGCAATTGTCTATAATTTTATAGATATGCTCTCTCACGCGCGCACTGAAATGGAGGTTTTGAAGGAATTGGCGGGTGATGAAAAAGCGTACCGTTCCTTGACACGCTCATGGTTTTTAAATTCCGCTTTATACAATGCTTTGCGTAAAATTTCTGAAAAAAAAGTACGTCTTTTTGTGGTCACTGACCACGGCACTATCCGCGTGAAAAAACCTTCAAAAGTGATTGGCGATAAAGAAACAACGGCTAATTTGAGGTATAAAGTAGGTAGAAATTTGCAATACGAAAGAAAAGATGTGCTTGAAATACGCGACCCTAAATCCATCGGTTTGCCGCGTCCGAATGTGAGTTCGTCTTTCATTTTTGCGCGGGAGGATGTGTATTTTTTATATCCGAACAACTATAATTACTACAACACCTATTATAAAAACACCTTTCAACACGGTGGTATTTCCTTGGAAGAGTTGATTTGCCCCGTGATTCGGTTGAAAAATAAGTAAAATTATGGGGGGTATTTCCGATTGGAGATACCCCTCAGTATTTTAGATTTTAAAAGCCTTATACTGTTATCTAAGTCTAAATGGTACGGCGATTCCTTCTTGTTGGGTCACGCCATCAACTGCGAATTTGCAATACAAGAGAAATTGTCTGGCTTCGCCTACGGCATAGTTGAAATGTATCTTTTTTAAATTTATATAAACGGATGGTTGCGCTGATTCGGTGAGAATTTCACCCAATTCAGTGGTTTTTTCAACTGATTTTATCTCTTTTCCATTTTGGGAAATGTCAACCAATGAAAAATCTAAATTTCTCATTTTCCCATTTAATTTATTTTGCGTATCAACGGATATTTCTAAACTTGAATCCGTACCAACGACGCTTTTTATGGTCATCACAATTGCTCCATCGGAGCCATTAGCTGATTTTTCCTCCACTAATTTTAAGGAAACGACACCTTCTGTTTCAGTACGGGTGATGCCGTTTTTAGTGTCAATTACAGCTTGTTCGGCCGCTTTTTTAGCTTTTAATCGGATGCTGTTGTATCTCAATCCGGCCGTAAAAGCCACTGCTACTATAATTCCTGCAATGAGCAATGGCAACCAGCCAGCTTGCCGCCAAGTATCGGGTTTGGATACATAAATTGGGATGTATTTGTCACTCCGTTCGTCATTGTCCATGCTTGATATTTCTTTTTATTTAAAATCTAATTGAAATGATTTCTCAATGTAGAATACAATTTAGTATCAAAGAGTTGTGTAATCGGTATTGAAATGATAAAATCCTAAGCAATTCGATTGAATTGCTTAGGATTTTTTGCTTTTTTAAAATTCTGATAGCTCTCCCACGAGAAATCGGGGCAAGCTCTCGGTATTTAGAGGTTAAACCAGATGTTTGTTAAAAAACGCAATAGTACGCTCCCAAGCCAATTTGGCAGCGGCTTCGTTGTATCGAGCAGCCGAAGTGTTATTGTGAAAAGCATGATTGACGCCTTCATAAATATATAGTTCGTAAGGTTTATTGTTCTTTTTGAGGGCTTCTTCAAAAGCAGGTATGCCTGCATTGACACGCTCATCGAGCGCACCATAATGCAACTGCAAAGCAGCGTTTATTTTAGGCACATCGGCAGCTTCCGCTTGGCGACCATAAAATGCTACGGCAGCTTTTAATGTGGGAACATTCACCGCCAAATTGTTCGACATGGCACCGCCCCAACAGAAGCCCACGCAACCATATTTACCGTTGGAATCCTTGCGCGAAGGCAGATAATCAAATATTTTAACGAAATTTTTCAAATTATCCTCTGGTTTAAGTTCGGTGAACTTCTTGCGGGCCTCATCTTCATTTTCGGGCGTACCGCCTAATGGTGCTAATGCGTTGGGTGCAATTGCTAAAAATCCTGCATGGGCTGCCCGACGAGTTACGTCTTCGATATGAGTGTTAAGCCCTCTATTTTCATGAATAACAATGACAGTAGGGTAGGGTTTATCCTCTTTTGGACGCGCCACGTAGGCTTTCATTTCACCACTTGCACCGGCGTAAGTGATGTACTCGGTGAATAAGTCGTCAGGGCCAGTAAGGACAGTTTTAACGTAGTCAGACTCCAGCATAGGTAAAAGTGACATTGCCATGGCTGAACTGCCTGTGAGCTGTATCAAACGTTTTAAAAAGGTCTTTCTACTGAGGGGTCTGTGGGTGTATTCGTCGTAAAGATTGATGATGCGCTGATCCATTAGTATGAAATTTAAAGATGAAAATAGGAATATGATTGCGGTAATTTTTTTAAAAATATTGCGGAATATAATCCTAAAAATACTGTTTTTAATTGTGTTTTAAGTCAAAAGAGTTCTTAAATAATTTTAATTCTGAATCAGGTGAATCATCTTGAATATCTACTTTATGGAAATAATTGAGTTGCTGTTGTTCTTCATAGTAGTTTATTTTTAGGTGTATATCTTTTTGATTATCAATAAATTGTTGCGTTTTTTGAAAATTTGATTCACTCACCGAATATGCCATATAGCCATCTTCCCATTTGAATTTATAGGCACCCGAGAGCCTATCGTTTACGTGATACCACCTTTGCGAGATGCCTTGAACAAAGCGAATGGTTTCATGCAGTGAAAGTAAGGGGTTTTGATTAAAAAGAAAATGTACATGGTCGGCTTGACCACGAATTGCGGCTACTTCGCACCCTTGCTCGATGAGCCTTTTTTCCATTTCAAGGTATAAGAGTCCCTCTAAATGAGGGTCAATCAATACGCTATTTTCGGCGACATGGACTATGCCGTGTACCCAAAGTTTGAAGAAGGTAGTTCTCATAATATGCTGTATTTGAACGAGTTATGAAGCTAAATTAGGTGAAATACTTCAAAATGGAAAGGGTTTTATTTTATTTTTTATTTGAGTATAGGTTTTTAAAAATTCTGTTTTGCAAGAATTATTGAAAATCTTAAAAATTCAGCTTGGAAATTGACGAAATACTGAGGGGTAATATTGAATTTTTTACAGTTACTAAATTTCAATCAAATATAACTTGTTGAAAATCAAATATTTGGGATTGGAGTACATAGGAAAGTCGTTTGCATTAATATTTTTTCATATAAAGTCGATTTTTTACCGAAAATCCATTAAAAAATACCTGTAATAAGGCATAAGTATCTGAAATCCTAAAAATTGACATACCCAGAAATTTTGCCCCGTATCTTTGTATCATCAATCGAAATAAAGTATCGCTCATTTAAATTTTAACAATATTAATCTTGAATTTTATACCTGTTTATTGATAATTATTGTGCTTGTTACAAGTTTTTTTATAAGCTAAAACTCCCCTCGAAATACCCCTATTTGAAATTTTTACACTAAATCAATACAAAAGAAACAAGGGTTTTAAGCTGAATAAATAAACATTTTAAGAATTTACAAAACTAAATCAATACAAAAAAATAAAAGTTTGTAACAATTAATAAGCAGGTTTGAGATAGGTAGTTTTTATTTGTAAAAATAGAGTTTAAAATTTTTAACAAATGTGATTATATGTATAATTAATTGATTTTAAATGAGTTTTAGATATTGAATTTTAATAATTCATAAACTGCAAGTGACTTCACAATAAAAAAATTAATTGTAGAGAAATAAAATAAGTTTATTTGTTTGAGGTTTAACGGCTAATATCTTTAAGTAGATTTTAGCCGTTTTTTTTGAGCATCAAAAGAATTTAT